>JAYUQI010000296.1:0-18204 GCA_043756805.1 Sphingomonas sp. | reverse complement strand
TCCCATCATGGGGTCAATTCTGGGGTATTTAGTCGAAACCAGCACGGCCGCAATACCGGCCAGAGCCGAGCCAATGATAAACGTCATCGAAATAATTTTATTGTTGCTAATGCCCATCAGCGGCGTCATATCGGGGCGGGTGCTGACGGCGCGCATGGCTCTGCCGGTTTGCGAACTTGCCGCCGTCATCGGTGCAGGCACCGTGACTCGCGGCGACATGGTCAGCAAGATCTGGGTTTATATCAAAGCCCACAACCTGCAGAACCCCGCCAACAAGCGCGAAATCATTGCCGATGATAAGCTGAAGGCTGTCTTTGGCGTGCCGAAATGCACGATGTTCGAAATGAACAAGTATCTTTCGAAGCACCTCAAGTAGAATTTTCTCGGACGGACGTGCTTAGGGTCAGGACCGTGAATTTAACAGGTCCTGGCCCTACATCTTGTTGAGCGCGTCCGTCAGAGCTTGCGCCTGCGCGGCATCGACCGGCGCATCGTCTTCGTCGCTTTTCCCTGCGAACATCGCGACTTGCCAGCACACAAAAATCACAAAAGCGATTGCCCACCAGCGGCTTGCGAAAATGCGTCTACCGGTAAAGGGCCACATGATGCTGTCCCGCCGATCAGGCTTTTTTGTGACGTTTAGCGATCATGTCAAAGACACCGGCGTAGAGCGGCTGATCGAATCGCGCGCCGTAAATATAGCCCCGCGCCCAGTGGACGGTCGCATTGAGCGTGCTCATGCCGGGAATGGTCACAAAAACCTTGCTGCCGGGGCGAATCGTGAAGCTCGTTTCAAAGCGAAATCCCGTCATCGACAGGTCGATGACATCGACTTCGAATTTCTGCGAAGATCCCGGCTCGCGCAGGCACGCGTTAAAACGCACGTCGAGACGTACCGTCCGGCGATGCTCGCTGAGCAAAGCGTTGCTGGCCATGTCCGTCCCTAAATCCCCGTTCGCATCATGCGGTAATGCGGATTACGGTCGATGGGGTTTCCGGTGCGTTAACGCGCGGCTTTATTTCTTCGATTTGAGCGCTTTCACCGCTGCCAATGTACCCGATACATGGCCATCGGGCGCCATTGCCGAATAGACAAAAGCGATCCGGCCATTTTTGCCGATTACATAGGACGTCCGGTTCGAGCGCGCCATGACGGGCAGTTTTACATCATAGCCGCTGATCATGGCCGGACTGGCGACGCCAACCGCGAATTTGTTGCGGCATTCCTCGACCGAAAATTTCGCCAGCTTGTCGATGGGGTCCGCCGCCACACCGATCAGCGTTGCCCCGGCTTTGGCAAAATCATCGCTGGCGACGGCAAATTGCCGGGCTTCGATCGTGCAGCCCGAGGTGAAGGCAGCGGGGAAGAAATACAGGACGACGGGTCCTTTTTTCAGCGCATTGGCCAGTGAGAAACTGAACTGCTTGCCGCCAATGGCGCCTGGCGTCGTGAAATCGGGCGCGAGCGCGCCAACGGGCAATGCGGCCTGCGCCAATGTGGGGATTGCAAGGGTAATAGCAGCAAGCAAGGCGCGCATCGGGAACTCCTGAAACAGTTACAGCACGGCAATAGCGCGTTTCGCGCGGCGCGTCATCTGAAAGCGGGTGATTATATTGCCTGTCAAAGTCGGGCGCAGGGAACCTAAAACTTCCGTCAAGATTACCGTATTAGCGGCATGAGTACTTTATTCTCACCTCGTCGTATCACCGCGGGACAGTCCCCGAACGATACAGAAAGCGCCCGTTTCAAGGGTAGCATATCGCGGAAACGCCGCGCTTTTATGGTTAGCATGTCGTTCACCATCATTCTGGCACTGGCGGTTTTGCCCGCATCGGCGCGTGCCGATGATGCCGCGCCGCATGTCACAGCCGTCGCGGTTGCGCGCGCCCGGATTGTCTCGGGCGTGCGCATTTCGCACGAACAGCTGGCACTCGATCAGGACGTTCGGTCGCGCAATATGCGCCTTCCCAAGCCGCGCGAGCGCGCTTGCCCCGAGGCCGACGAGCATCCGTGCCGCCTGATTGTTGTCGATATGCCGTGATCGTGCGTTGCGCGCGTCGATAACCGCCGCCATATCGGCCCGCAATGCCACCGATTTCCGAAACGACCGACGCCGCTCCTGCCGGGTTTGCCACGCTCAAGCGATTCCTGCCCTATCTGTGGCCGCACGATGATCGTGCGCTGCGGACACGGGTCGTAGGCGCGGTGCTCCTCGTTTTGCTTGCCAAGGCGATCACGCTGTTTGGCCCCTACCCCTATAAATGGGCGATCGACGCGATGTCGGCGAACCAGAGCGCCGCCGTCGGGCTCGTCATGGCGCTGGTCGCGGCCTATGCCGGCGCACGCTTTGCCGGCGTGATTTTCGACAATGTACGCAACATGGTGTTCGAACGGGTGGGGCAAGATGCGACGCGGCATCTGGCGGTCAATGTGTTCAAGCATCTCCACGGGCTGTCGCTGCGCTTTCACCTCGCGCGGCGGACGGGCGCAGTGACCAAAGTGATCGAACGTGGCACCAAGAGCATCGACACGATGCTTTATTTCCTGCTGTTCAACATCGCGCCGACGGTGATCGAGCTGATCGTCGTTGCGGTGACGTTCTGGATCATGTTCGGGTCGTCGCTTGTCGTGGCGACGCTGGTTATGGTGGTTGCCTACACCTGGTTCACATGGGCGGTGACGAACTGGCGCGCCAAGCTGCGTGAGGAAATGAATGACATGGACACGCGAACGGTGTCACGCGCGGTCGATTCATTGCTCAACTATGAAACGGTCAAATATTTCAACGCCGAAAAACGCGAAGTGGCCGGTTACGAAGCCGTCGCACGCAGTTATGCCGACGCAGCTGTCAAATCCGAAAACTCGCTCGCGGCGCTGAACGTCGGCCAGTCGCTGATCACCAATTTGATGATGGCGGGGGCAATGGCCTATATCGTCTGGGGCTGGTCGAAGGGCACATATACGACCGGCGATGTCGTCTTTGTCAGCACTTATCTTGCGCAACTCTTCCGTCCGCTTGACATGCTGGGCATGGTCTATCGCACGATCCGGCAAGGGCTGATCGACATGGCGGCGATGTTTGCGCTGACCGATACGCCCGCCGAAATTGTCGATGCGCCGGGTGCACCAGCGCTGGCGGTCGATGGCGGGGTTGTCCGGTTCGAAGATGTCAGTTTCTCTTATGATCCCGAAAGGGCAATCCTGAAAGGCGTGAGCTTTGACATTCCGGCGGGTGGGACGCTTGCCGTGGTCGGGCCGTCGGGCGCGGGCAAATCGACGCTCGCGCGGTTGATGTATCGCTTTTACGACGTGACCGGCGGGCGGATCACGATTGACGGGCAGGACATCCGCACAGTGACGCAATCGAGCCTGCGCAGCGAGATCGGGATCGTGCCGCAGGATACCGTCCTGTTCAACGATACCATCGGCTATAACATTGCTTATGGCCGCGAGGGGGCCGATCAGGACGCGGTTGAAGCGGCGGCGCGCGGCGCGGCGATCCATGCGTTCATTGCGTCGACGCCCGATCAATATGCCACCAAAGTCGGCGAGCGCGGCCTGAAACTGTCGGGCGGCGAGAAGCAGCGCGTGGCGATTGCGCGGACGCTGCTCAAAAACCCGCCGATCCTGATATTGGACGAAGCGACCAGCGCGCTCGACAGCCGGACCGAGGCGGAGATCCAGAGCACTCTGTCCGCCATCGCCGAACGCCGCACCACGATCGTCATTGCCCACCGCTTGTCGACGATTGTCGACGCCGACGAGATCGTCGTGCTCGACGCGGGGCAAGTTGCGGAACGCGGGACACATGCGGCGCTGCTCGCAAAGAACGGGCTCTATGCCGAGATGTGGGCGCGGCAGGCAGCGGAAGCCGACGAGGCGGTGGCGGCGGAATAGGACGTCGAGCTTGTCAAAACTGCCCGTTACGTGTAACGAAATGGGATGGGATTTGAGAAGCCACTGACGGGTGCTGAACGCGCCAAGCGCTGGCGCGAGGCAATGCGTGCCAAGGGGCTGAAGCCACGCACTTTCTGGCTGCCTGATACATCGACGCCCGAATTCAAGGAACGGGCGCGACGCGATAGCGAGGCACTGCGCGAATGGCATGAACGTCATCCCGAAGTCTTGGAAGAGCTTCAGGCCTTGCAATATTGGCCATCCGAGGACGGGGATTGAAACGAGGTTCGGTCGTTGTTGCGGCGACGGGTGGCGGATATGGCGGCAAACCGCGCCCCTATGTCGTTGTGCAGGCGGAAGACTACACGCCTCCGACCTTGATTCTTGTCGGGCTTTCAACGCCCGATGAAAGGCCCATAGGGCTTCGACCACGCTTCGCGCCGACCAACGAAAACGGTCTCGACCGTATAAGTGAAGCCATGATTGACATACCCATCGTGATCAAGAGAGAGCAAGTGCATCAAATCATCGGGCAGCTCAGCGACACTGAAATGTCGGAAGTGGACGCGGCGCTTTTGATCGTCTTTGGGCTGGCTGCAGGGTGAACCCCCACGAAATCCTCCAAACCACCTTCGGTTTCCCTGCGTTCCGCGGTGTGCAGGCCGATGTCGTCGCGCGGGTGATGGCGGGGCAGCGGACAGCGGCGATCATGCCGACGGGAGCGGGGAAGTCGTTATGCTATCAGTTGCCCGCCGTGGCCTTGCCGGGGACGTGCATCGTCATTTCACCGCTGATTGCGTTGATGCACGATCAGCTGCGCGCGGCCGAAGCGGTCGGCATCCGCGCGGCGACGCTGACCTCGGCGGACGACAATCGCGAGGAAACCATCGCACGGTTTCGCGCCGGGGCGCTCGACTTGCTCTATGCCGCGCCCGAACGCGCATCGCAGGCCAGCTTTCGCGGGCTGTTGCGCGAAAGTCCGATCTGTCTTTTCGCGATTGATGAAGCGCATTGCGTCAGCGAATGGGGGCATGATTTCCGCCCCGATTACCGCTTGCTGCGTCCGATGCTCGACGACTTTGCGCAGGTGCCGCGCCTCGCGCTCACCGCCACCGCCGATGCGCACACCCGCGAGGATATTTGCGATCAGCTCGGCATCCCGCGCGAAGGGTTGATCGTCGCGGGGTTCGACCGGCCCAATATCCGCTATCACATGGCGCCGCGCGCGGGGACGACGCAGCAGGTGGCCGACGTGGTGGCGGCGCATCCCGGCCCGGGCATCGTCTATGTCCAGTCGCGCAAGGGGACCGAGGTTCTGGCGGCGCAACTGGCGGGCACGGGCCGCGCCGTTCGCGCTTATCATGCCGGCCTCGATGCCGACGTCCGCCGACGCAATCAGGCGGATTTTGTGAACAGCGAAGACATGGTGATGGTCGCGACGATTGCGTTCGGGATGGGCATCGACAAGCCCGACGTGCGGTTCGTGGCGCATGCCGGGCTGCCCAAATCAATCGAGGCCTATTATCAGGAAACCGGTCGCGCGGGGCGTGATGGCGATCCGGCGGGAGCGTATCTTTTCTGGGGCGCGGATGATTTCGCCAAGGCGCGGCAACGCCTGTCCGAAGTTGAAGACTCGCGCGTGGCGGGCGAAAAAACACGGCTGAAGGCGCTCGGTGCGCTTGTCGAAACGCCGGGGTGTCGGCGCGCGATCCTGTTGCGCCATTTCGGCGATCCTGCGCCCGATAATTGCGGCAATTGCGACAATTGCCTGAGCCCGCCCGCCTCGGTCGACGCGACCGAAGTGGCGCGGAAGTTTCTCTCGGCGGTTTATCGGACCGGCCAGAGTTTCGGCGTCACCCACCTTGAAAGTGTGCTGGTCGGCGATGTCAATGAACGGACGCTCAAAATGGGGCATGACCGGCTGTCGGTGTTCGGCATTGTCGAGGGCGACGACGCGGCGATGATCAAGCCCGTCGCCCGTGCGCTGCTGTTGCGCGGCGCGCTTGAGACCAACAAGCATGGTGGCCTGATGTTCGGTCCCGATGCGCGCGCGATCCTGAAAGGCGAAGCGTCTGTTGACCTGATCCTGCCGCCCAAGCGCGAGCGGCGGTCCAAACGCAGTGGTGGCGTTCCCAATCCGGTCGGTGATCCGCTGTTCGAAGCGTTACGCGAATGCCGTCGGACGCTGGCGAGCGAAGCGGGATTGCCGCCCTATGTCATCTTCCACGATTCGACGCTGCGCGAGATGGCGACAGCGCGGCCCGCGACGCTCGGTGCGCTCGGGCGGGTTACCGGCGTGGGCGCGCGCAAACTCGAGGCCTATGGCGATGCGTTCCTCCATGTTATCATGGCGCATTGAGGGGGAGGCGGGTGCCATGTTTCGCAAAATTGACGATCAGTTTCTCGCGTCGCCACAAATAGCGGTCAACGACATTGCCGAGGCCAGGGCGATGGGCGTGACGACGATCATCAACAACCGCCCCGATGGCGAAGAACCGTCCGAGCCGCAGGGTGCCGAAATCGAGGCGGCGGCGCATGCCGCGGGTCTTGGCTATGTCGCGATCCCGGTCACGCATGCAGGTTTTTCAGGGCCACAGATTGCGGCGATGGCGGACACGCTGGCTACGGCGACAGGGCCGGTGCTTGCCTATTGCCGGTCGGGGACGCGGTCGACGTTGCTGTGGGCGCTCGCGCGGGCGCAGCTGGGCGATGACAAGGCAACGCTAGAAGCCAAAGCAGCGGCGGGTGGCTATGACCTGTCGTCGATCGAGCACCTGATCGATATTGTGGCAGGCACGCGATGAACTGGGCGCTGCTTGTTGGATCCTTGGTGGCCGTGCTGCTGCTGGCATGGACGGCAAAGGCAATGGGCCTGGGTGGTGACGTCAGGCTGACGCGCGACGATGCGTTGCGCATTGCAGGCAATGAGGGGTTTGACCCCGCCGACATCATTATCGACCGTGCAGGCATGGCCGCGATTGCCCGTGATGCGTGTGGACGGCACATGCTGATCCGGCGGCATGGCGTCAATTTCGTCACGCGGGTGCTCCGCGCGCCACTCGATGCGCGGCTTGACCAGAAGCTGCTGACGCTGGGCACGGGCGAGCGCGCGTTCGGGCGGATCACGCTTGATCTGGGGGATCAGGCAGCGATCTGGGCCGCTGGATTGCGGCAGGTTCGATGAGCGGTCTTCCTAACCCGATTGATTACGCCGTGCCGGTCTTCGTCGCGCTGATCCTGATCGAAATGGTTGTCGCGCGGGTGCGCAACCGCGCGCGCTACGAACCGATGGATACGCTGACGTCGCTGCTGTTTGGTTTCGGCAGTTCGGTGGCGGGGTTGCTCACCGGCGGGTTGCTGCTCGGGCTGGCGATCTGGGTGTATCAGTTTCGCTTGCTCGACATCCCGTTTGTCTGGTGGGCGTGGCCGCTGTGCTTCGTGCTCGACGATTTTGCTTATTATGTGTTCCACCGGACGGCGCACCGCGTCCGCTGGTTCTGGGCGAGCCATGTCAACCACCACTCCAGCCAGCATTATAACCTCTCGACGGCGCTGCGGCAGACGTGGACCGGGTTCTTCGCCGGGTCGTTCCTGTTTCGCCTGCCGCTGTTCCTGATCGGGTTTCCGCCCGCTATGGTCTTGTTCTGTGCGGGGCTAAACCTGATCTATCAATTCTGGATTCACACCGAAGTCATCGATCGCTGCCCGCGCTGGTTCGAGGCAGTGATGAACACGCCGAGCCACCACCGTGTCCACCACGCGACCAACCCGCGTTACCTCGACCGTAATTATGCAGGCGTTTTCATAATCTGGGATAAAATATTTGGCAGCTTCACACCCGAGCTCGACAGCGACAAATGCCGTTACGGCATTGTGAAGAACCTCGGCACCTTCAACCTGCTGTGGAGCGTGTTCCACGAATGGATCGGCATCGCGCGGGACTTGTGGACCGCGCCAATGCGCTACAAGCTGCATTATCTGCTGGCCCCGCCGGGGTGGAGCCATGACGGATCGCGTGACACATCAGACATGATGCGCGCGCGCTGGATGGAGCGGGACGAAGCATGGAAGACTATGACATCATCGTCGTTGGCGGCGGATCCGGCGGAAGCGCAGCCGCCGGGCGGCTCAGCGAAGGCGGCAAATACAGCGTCTGCCTGATCGAGACCGGCGGGCACAATAATATCTTTCCGGTCAAAGCGCCGGGGATGATGCCGTTTATCCCCGACAAAGCGAATTACCGGTATGAAACCGTGCCGCAAAAAGGGTTGAACGGACGGACCGGGTATCAGCCGCGTGGGCGCGGGCTGGGCGGATCGAGCGCGATTAATGCGATGGTTTATATCCGCGGCTGCGCGTGGGATTATGACAATTGGGCCGCGATGGGCGCAACCGGCTGGCGCTATGACGATGTCCTCCCCTATTTCAAACGGGCTGAACATAATGAGCGCGGGGGCGACGGTTTTCACGGCACTGACGGTCCGCTGAACGTGATGGACCAGCGATATTCGCACCCCGGATCGCATGAGTTCGTCGAGTCTGCGGCCTCGCTGCAACTGCCACGCAACGATGATTTCAATGGCGCAAAGTTCGAAGGCGTTGGCCTGTATCAGGTTACGCAAAAGGGTGGCGAGCGCTGGTCTGCGGCGCGCGCCTATGTCGAGCCCGCCAAGGCAGCCGGTCGGCTGCATGTCATGACCGGAGCACTGTGCGAACGGATCGGGTTTGAAGAGGGCCGCGCCACGACGGTGCATATCCGCACGAAGCGCGGGCGGGATCAGGTGCGCGCGCGGCGGGCGATTGTGCTGGCGGGCGGGGTGTTCGGGACGGCGCAGACGCTGATGCTGTCGGGCATCGGTCCGGCGGATCATCTGATGGCAAATGGCATCGATGTGGTCGTTGATCGCCCCGCCGTTGGCAGCAACCTCCATGATCATATCGATTATGTTTCGGGCTATGAAACGCCGGGGCGCTATTTTTTGGGCCAGACATTTATCGGCAATCTGAAGTCCGCGCTGGGCATTGTCGAATGGCTGCGCAAGCGCACAGGGCCCCTGACCACGCCTTACGCCGAAGCCGGCGGTTTTGCGAAGTCACGCCCCGATGTCGATGTGCCCGATCTGCAATTCCATTTCGTGCCGGTGCTGCTTGAGGATCATGGCCGGACCAAGGTCAACGCGCACGGTTTTTCATGCCATGTCTGTGTGCTGCGGCCGTACAGCCGGGGCACCGTTCGGTTGGCAGGGCCCGATGCGGCGACCGCGCCGCTGATCGATCCGGCGTTCCTGACCGACGACCGCGATGTGCAAGTGCTGCTCGACGGTTTCAAGCTGATGCGGCGCATCCTCGAGGCGGGGCCGCTGGCCAAACATGGCGGACGCGACCGGCATACGCACGGGATTACCGACGATGCTACGCTGATCGAGGTTATCCGCAACCGGGCGGACACGGTATATCACCCTGTCGGCACTGCGCGGATGGGATCCGACGATGATGCTGTTTGTGATCCGCGATTGCGGGTGCGCGGGGTGGAAGGGCTCTATGTCGCTGACGCATCCATCATGCCGCAGGTGGTTTCGGGGAACACCAACGCGCCGAGCATCATGATCGGCGAGCGTTGCGCCGATTTCGTGATGGCTGATTTGAACTAACCGCAGTCCTGAGCCTGTCGAAGGACGGTTAACGCGAACCGTGCTTCGACAGGCTCAGCACTACGGTTGACAAAGAAGAGCCGACAGATCGCTCTGTCGGCCCAGTGGTTCGCAGGAGGAACCTGGTTTGGGGTGCCGACGTAACGGGCAAGAGGACCGCCGCCGACAACCCAAGCTCTGAAGTTAGTAGTTGTATGCGCGCTCCCCATGCTCGGCGAGGTCGAGCCCTTCACGCTCGGCGTCTTCACTGGGACGCAGGCCGATTGTCTTGTCGATGATGAAGTAAAGGATGGCAGAGCCGACGCCTGACCAGACGAGTGTGACGGCAACTGCCTTGATCTGCTTCCAGACCTGTGCCCCCATGTCATAATCAACCATGCCGGCGGGGAAGACATAATAGTCGAAAATGCCCTGCCCGCCGAGTGCGGGGTCGGCAACAATGCCGGTGGCAATCGCACCAACGATCCCGCCGATGCAGTGGACACCGAATACGTCGAGCGTGTCGTCATATTTCAGCGCATTCTTGACCTTCGAAACAAAGAGATAGCAGATCGGCGAGACGAACAGGCCGAGGACAATCGCCGTCATCGGCGCGGCAAAGCCACTGGCAGGCGTAATCGCGACCAAACCGGCGACGGCACCGGTGACGGCACCCAGCAATGATGGGCGACCATGGACAATCTGTTCGACGATAGCCCAACTTACCGCCGCCGCTGCCGTGGCAACAAACGTATTGATGAAAGCAAGCGCCGTGACGCCATTGGCTTCGAGGTTTGACCCCGCATTAAAGCCGAACCAGCCGACCCAGAGCAGCGAAGCGCCGATCATCGTCATGGTCAGCGAATGCGGGGGCGTGGCTTCCTTGCCAAAACCAATGCGCTTGCCGATCATGAGGCAGCCGACGAGACCCGCGATCCCGGCATTGATGTGAACGACCGTGCCGCCGGCAAAGTCGATGGCGCCCATGTCCCACAGGTAACCCGCATCCTTCGGCGTATCGACGAGGAAGTCCGGACCGGCCCAGAACCAGACCATGTGCGCAATCGGGAAATAGACGATCGTGAGCCACGCGACGACGAACACCATCAGCGCGGAGAATTTCATGCGCTCGGCAAACGCACCGACGATCAGGGCAGGCGTAATGCAGGCAAACGTCATCTGGAACACGACAAACGCATATTCGGGAATATACACATTGTTGCTGAACGTCGCGGCATAAGTGCCGCCGGTCACGCCCATCAGCATCGCCTTTGATAGGCCGCCGATAAACATATTGTCGCCGCCGCTGGTGAAAGCGAGCGAATAGCCCCAGCATACCCAGACAAGCGCGGCGATGCTGACAATCATGAAGACCTGCATGAGAATGCTGAGCATATTCTTGGTGCGGACAAGGCCGCCGTAAAACAGCGCAAGTGCGGGAACCGACATCATCAGGACCAATGCCGACGAGATCAGCATCCAGGCAGTATCGCCCTTGTTGACCATCGTCGCTTGCTGCTCGACTGTGGGTGCCTTGATCAGGTCCGCTGCCCACGCAGGGGTCGCTGCGATCAGGGTGCATGCTGCCCCGATGATCGCCAGCCCGAATTTATCGAATATTTTCATTGAGTCCCCCTGCGGTCTAAAGCGCGTTATTGTCGGTTTCGCCGGTGCGGATGCGCACCGCCTGGCCGATTTCCATGACGAAGATTTTGCCATCGCCGATGGCGCCCGTGTTGGCCGATGCCTGAATGGCCTCGACGACGCGGTCAGTCAGGTCTGACGGGCACGCGACTTCGATCTTCAGTTTGGGCACCATGTTGGTCGAATATTCGGCCCCGCGATAGATTTCGGTCTGGCCTTTTTGACGGCCGAAGCCCTTGACTTCGGTCACGGTCATGCCGGTGACGCCCAGTTCGGTCAGGCTCTCGCGGACCTCATCGAGCTTGAACGGTTTGATAATGGCTACAACGAGTTTCATGCCGCCCCCTTGGCTGTTCATTTGTGCAGCGCAGCAAGAGACGTGCCAGTTTGGCGTCAGGCGGGGATCACCTGGTCTGGCATCCGCACTGGATTCGATTTGAGCAGGGCCGGATGGGAATTGCCTAAAATAAAGGCAGATCAGATGCTCGGCACGCGATTCTGCAAGCGAACGGGCGGGCCGTCGATGCGCGTTGCGTCCAGCACGCGGAAACTGTCCATGCCCTTGGGGCTGAGATTGATCCGCGCGTCCGCCGCAGCGGTGGCGATAAAAAATACGGGCTGCTTTTCGATGAAGATGCGGTGGTCGTCCGTCAGGTGGTCGGTGAATTCGGACATGGTGCGCCTCCTTGACGCGCATGGTTTATGCGCATAAAAATACCACATGAAACATGAGTTCATATCAGCCAAACCGCGCAGGGCCGTCAACCTCTCGATTGATCCCGATTTGGTCGCCGATGCGAAAGATGCAGGCATAAACTTGTCCCAAACATGCGAGGCTGCTTTGATCGTAGCGCTAAAGAAAGAGCGCGAAGCACGCTGGATTGAAGAAAACTGGGATGCGATCCAGTCCACGAATGCGTGGGTGGAAAAGCACGGGTTGCCGCTTGCCAAATACCGCGTTTTCTAGTGGCGCGATTTGACGTGTACTGCATGAAGGATGGCGAAGTGGTGCTGGGTTGTCAGGCTGACATTCATCGTCACCTCATCACCCGCTTCATCATTCCGCTTATTGACTATGCTGACGACTACCCCCTGAAAGTTGGTCTTAATCCAATCTTTGAGCTTGACGGAAAGCGGCACGTTTTGGTGACTGAGTTTGCTTCCACAGTGTTCTTGCGCGACATGCGGAAAAGGATCGGCACACTCGACCTCCACTATGATGAAATTATTCGCGCGCTTGATTTTCTGACGGGTGGCTACTGAAAGCCTAAGCCGCCGTTCCACCCACCGTCAGCCCTTCCATCAACAGGGTCGGCTGGCCGACGCCAGCAGGCACCGATTGCCCACCCTTGCCACACATGCCGACGCCTTCGTCGAGCGCCATGTCATTACCGATACCAAGGATTTTGGTGAGCGCCGTCGGGCCATCGCCGATCAGCGTTGCGCCCTTGATCGGTGCGCCGAGTTTGCCGTTTTCAATCCGGTAAGCCTCGGTGCAGGTGAAAACGAATTTGCCGCTGACAATATCGACCTGCCCGCCGCCGAAGTTCCGCGCAAACACGCCTGTTTTAACGCGCGAGAGCAGTTCGCCCGGATCATCCTGCCCCCCGCGCATGAACGTGTTGGTCATGCGCGGCATGGGGGCATGGCCATAGCTTTCGCGCCGCCCATTGCCCGTTGCGGCGACGCCCATCAGCCGCGCATTCAGCCGATCCTGCATATAGCCTTTCAGGATGCCGTCCTCGATCAGGATATTTTCCTGCGTCGGCGTGCCTTCGTCATCGATGCTGAGCGACCCGCGACGATTGTCGATGCTGCCGTCGTCAACCACCGTGACGCCGGGCGCGGCAACACGGGTGCCGACGCGGCCTGAAAACGCCGATGTTTTCTTGCGATTGAAATCGCCTTCGAGGCCGTGGCCGATCGCTTCGTGAAGGAGGATGCCGGGCCAGCCCGGCCCGAGCAGCACGGTCATCTCACCGGCGGGGGCTGCAACTGATTCAAGATTGACCAGTGCCTGCCGCAGGGCCTCGTCAACGGCGCGCCCCCATGTCGCTTCATCGAACAACGTATCATAAAGATAACGTCCGCCGAGCCCGAACGAGCCGTTTTCGCGGCGACCGTTTGCGTCCTTCGCAACAATACTGACGTTCAGGCGGACCAGCGGGCGGATGTCGCTTGCCACAAAGCCATCGGCGCGGACGATGTCGATCACGCTCCAGCTGCCCGACAGCGAGACCGAAACCTGCGCAACGCGGGGATCGCGGGCGCGGGCAGCGGCGTCGATCTTCTGGCACAGTGCGACCTTGTCCTCGAACGGCACGGCGCTCAGCGGATCGCTGGCGGTATAGAGATGCCGGTTGCTGCGGCGCGGCGGCGGTGCCGGTTCACTTTTCGCCGGATCGAGGAGGCGCAGGGTTTCCGATGCGCGGCGGATCGCGGCTTCCGAAATCTCGTCGGCATGCGCAAAGCCAGTCATCTCGCCGCTGACGCCGCGCAGGCCAAAGCCGCTGTCGATTCCGTAGTCAGCCGTTTTCATCCGTCCATCATCGAAACCGAAACTCTCGGTGCTGCGGTGCTGGAGATACAGTTCGCCGTCTTCACAAGCGCTCAGCGCCTCGCGTGTCAGGCGCTCGGCAGTGGCGGGATCAAGCTGGCGATAAAGCAGGGTGCGCGGATCGGATGCGTTCATGATCCAGTAGATAGGGAACTCAACCGGTTATTGGTAGTCCATCGTCAGCGTGAATGTGCCCGTGTAAAGCCCTGACGCCTGATTGGCGCCGACATTCAGTCGTCCGCCAACGTTAAAGGTGATGACGCCGATCGCGTTTAACGTGTGGTTCGGGCCAAAGGTCTGTTGCCCGCCGCCGTTTGCGCTGACGCGGAGCCGGTTGATCGTCATCGTGTTTGCGCCACTGCTGATCGTGATCGTCGTTGCCGGGTTCAGCGTGAGCGTTACCACCCGAAGCGGTGTGCCCGCCGCAACGAATGCCGCCGTGGAAAACGCGCCGCCCGCAAGCGTAACTGTCGCCGCGGTACGAACACCGGTCTGTGCGTTGATCGTCACAGTGCCCGCCGCCGCCGCGGGAATGATCGATCCGAAATCAAGTGGTGCCGTATTGATGATATTCAGCGGCTTTATCGTCACGACTTTGGTCACGCCGGTTTGCGTGCCCGCACAGACCGGCATGCTGGCAAGCATTGCGCCGCTCGTCAGCGCTGCGCGCGCAATTTGGCCCCTGAATAAAATCATCCCGAAATCGTGCTAGTCGAGAGAGGATGATAAAAGGATGTCAAGCTTGGTTAATTGCGCTTCAATGCGCGTGGTCAGCGGGGCCACCGATCAGCACGAAGCGACGATCGCAATAGCCGCATTCGACAAAGCCTTTTTCGTCGATTTCGAGCCAGACGCGCGGATGGCCGAGCGCGGCGGCCACATCACCAGAGCCATCGCAAGCGACACGCACGGTATTCACGCGAAGGATTTCAGGTGGTTGGTTCATGTGCCGCGCTTAGCAATGCGCCATTGGCTCGTCTAGAAAGTCGTCTAGAAATAAGTGACGATAATATCGAATGTCCCGCTGTAATTACCGGGCAGCTTGTTCGCGGTAACATTCAGTGTCCCGCCAACGCGCAGGTCGAGCAGGCCTGCTGCGTTCAGAAAGCGCAATGTGGGGCCGTTCAACGTCAGCCCTGTGACATTCATCGTCGCACCGCCGCCAACGCGGTTCAAGACAGGCAAGGGTCCGCGACTGACCTGAACATTCTGTAGCGGCCCCCCATAGGTGTAGAACTGCGCGGCTTGCGGTGTGCCGCCC
This sequence comes from Sphingomonas sp., assembly GCA_043756805.1. Classification (GTDB taxonomy): domain Bacteria; phylum Pseudomonadota; class Alphaproteobacteria; order Sphingomonadales; family Sphingomonadaceae; genus Sphingomonas_O. The sequence goes on along the minus strand of JAYUQI010000296.1, from coordinate 3,214 downwards.
GCTGCCGTCACGCCACCGGTGGTCGTTCGCGCGTCGGTTGTCGGATTGACAATGATCGTGCCGTTCGTCGCGCCCGAGATACTCGTTGCAAAGTCGAGATCGCGCAGTTTCAAAATCGATAAGGGCCGTAATGTAATCGCTTTCGCAACGCTCGGCGCGGTCGCGGCAACGACCGAAAACGGCGCTGTCGCCCCCAGCAGCGCGCACGCAATCAATACGCCGCTCTTCAATGTCCCCTCGGTCCCCACATCTTGACCTATGGACCGCATCGCTAAACCAGTGTGAAGGCCTATGGTTAATTCTGCGTTTGGTTATTGTCCCTTTGCGGGCGCGGGCACCGCGCGCTACAGCCGCCGCTATGACCGAAGCGGCAATCAAGATCGACAATCTCCAGAAAACCTATGCGGGCGGCAAAGTGGCGCTGGGCGGGGTAACGTTCGATGTGCCGCGCGGCGAGGTCTTCGGTCTGCTCGGCCCCAATGGTGCGGGCAAATCCACGCTGATCAACATCCTGTCGGGGATGGTCAAGAAAACCGGCGGCAGCGCGCGTGTCTGGGGTTTCGACATCGATGAACACCCGCGCAACGCCAAGGCATCGATCGGCATCGTGCCCCAGGAAATCCTGTTCGATCCGTTCTTCACGCCGTTCGAAGCGCTTGAATTGCAAGCCGGGTTATACGGCGTGCCCAAAGCCAAGCGCCGGTCGATGGAGCTGCTTCGCGCTGTTTTTCTTGAGGATAAGGCGAGTGCCTATGCGCGAACGCTGTCGGGCGGGATGAAGCGGCGGTTGCTGGTGGCCAAGGCGATGGTCCATTCGCCGCCGATCCTCGTCCTCGACGAGCCGACCGCCGGGGTCGACGTCGAATTGCGCCAGCAGCTGTGGACCTATGTCCGCGAACTGAATGCGCAGGGCATCACGATCGTGCTGACGACACATTATCTTGAGGAAGCCGAAGAACTTTGCGACCGGATCGCGATCATCAACCACGGCCAGCTGATCGCGAACAAGCCAACCCGCGAACTGGTCGGCATGGCGCAGGAAAAAGTGGTCGAAGTGACCGTGGACCGCGATCTGACCGAGCCACCAATGTCGCCGATGTTCCAGAAAATCGTGCTCAAAGGGGAGCGGGTGCTGTCGATTACATATTTGAAAGCGGTGGCCAATGCCGGCGATGTGCTGTCAGCGCTCGGCGCGGCAGGGCTTGGTATTGTCGATGTGTCCACGCGCGAAGCCGATCTCGAGCATGTGTTCCTGAACCTGACGCGGGCACAGGCTGTTGCTTAGTTCCCCTCCCGCTTGCGGGAGGGGTTAGGGGAGGGAAAATGAAACAACCCGTCTTTCGCGACAGAAATACCGAACGCTCGCGTGAGCTGCGCATAACGGCATCACCTGCAGAGCGCGCTGTCTGGGCATTCGTCTCTGGAGGTCAAGTCGATGGCTACCGCTTTACCCGACAATATCAGATTGGGCCTTATTTCGCTGATCTCCTCTGCCGATCAAAGAGGCTAATCATCGAAATTGACGGGATTTCACATGATACGCAGCATGTCTATGATGAGAGGCGCACCGGATATCTTCGAGCGCAAGGCTATCAGGTGCTGCGATTCACAAACGAGGACGTCATGACGAATGTTGAGGGGGTCGTGATGTTGATCGCAAAAACCTTAGCGGGCATGCCCTCCCCTAGCCCCTCCCGCAAGCGGGAGGGGAACAAGTGACCTACGACATCATCATCCTTGGTTCGGGCGCGGCGGGGCTGACGGCGGCGCTCAATCTGGCGGACCGTTTCAAGGTGGCCGTGCTGGCGAAGGGTTCGCTTTCCGACGGCGCGACAGGCTGGGCGCAAGGCGGGATTGCAGCCGTGCTCGAAGCGGGCGACACATTCGAAAGCCATATCGAGGACACGATGATCGCAGGCGCGGGCCTCAACAACCGCGCCACGGTCGAATTCGTCATCGAAGGCGCACCTGCCGCCATCGAGCGACTTTCGAAACTTGGCGTTCCGTTCAACATGGAAGGGAACGAACTTCACCTGACCCGCGAGGGCGGGCATTCGCATCGCCGTATCGTCCATGTTGCCGACGCGACCGGCTGGGCAATTCAGGTCGCGCTCGAAAAAGCGGCGCGCGCACATGCCAATGTCACGCTGATTCCAGACATGGTTGCCATCGACCTGATCACCGGGCGCCATCAGGAACAATTCACAACCGACGGTCGCGTCCACGGCGTCTATGCGCTCAACCGCGCGACCGGAAAAGTCGAGAGCTTTACCGCGCGCGCGACCATATTGGCGACAGGCGGGGCAGGGCGCACCTATCTCTATTCAACCGCCCCGCGCGGGGCGACGGGCGACGGCATTGCGATGGCATGGCGCGCAGGGTGCCGCGTGTCGAACATGGAATTCATGCAGTTCCACCCGACTTGTCTCTACAATCTCGAAGTCAAGAATTTCCTGATTACCGAGGCCGTGCGTGGTGAGGGCGGGCAGCTCAAAATCCCGACGACAGGCGAGCGTTTCATGCCGCGATTCGACCCGCGTGAGGAACTTGCCCCGCGTGACATCGTCGCCCGCGCCATCGACCATGAAATCAAGCGGCTCGGCCTCGATTATGTTCACCTCGACATCAGCCATAAGCCGCCCGAATTCATCCGCGAGCATTTTCCCAATATCTATGAAAAGCTGATGGGTCTTGGCATCGACATCACGACGCAGCCGATCCCGGTCGTGCCCGCGCAACATTATACCTGTGGCGGGGTGCTGGTGGATCTTGACGGGCGGACCGATGCGGCAGGGCTTTATGCGGCGGGCGAAGTCACGCAATCGGGGTTGCACGGTGCAAACCGGCTCGCGTCGAATTCGCTGCTTGAATGCCTCGTGTTCGGCGAGGCCTGCGCCAAGGATATTGCCGCGAACTGGGACAGCTTCCCCGCGCCGCCCGCGATCCGCCCGTGGGATGAAAGCCGCGTGACCGACAGCGACGAGGAAGTCGTCATCCAGCAATGCTGGCGCGAAATCCGCCAGTTCATGTGGAATTTCGTCGGCATCGTGCGCACCACCAAGCGCCTCGAACGTGCCAAGCATCGGATCGATCTTCTGCGGCAGGAAGTGGCCGATTATTACAGCCACTTCCGCGTCACCGCCGACCTGATTGAACTGCGCAATCTGGTCGAGGTCGCCGTCCTCATCATCCGCTCGGCGCTGTCGCGGCATGA
>JAYUQI010000295.1:0-18204 GCA_043756805.1 Sphingomonas sp. | reverse complement strand
CGTGACGAACACTTCGATGGTGTTCGAATCGCGATCGAAATCCTGATCGTAGATATGTTCGATCAGCTCGGTGCGGCTGACGACCTTGCCCTTGTGATGAAGCAGATAGCTGAGCAGCTTATACTCCTGGGCGGTCAGCTTCACGGGTTCGCCCGCCAGCGTCACGCGGCCCGAGCGCGTGTCGAGACGGACATCGCCTGCCGTCATTTCGGCCGACGCATTGCCCGCCGCGCGGCGGATCAAGGCGCGCAACCGGGCAATCAGTTCCTCGGTCTGAAATGGTTTGGCGAGATAATCATCGGCCCCCGCATCGAGTCCCGCCACTTTGTCCGACCAGCTGTCGCGCGCGGTCAGCACCAAGACAGGAAAGGTCTTCCCTTCCTTGCGCCAGCGATCGAGCACCGTCAGCCCGTCGATTTCGGGCAAGCCAAGATCGAGGATGATCGCGTCATAGCTTTCGGTCGAACCCAGATAATGGCCATCTTCGCCATCGGTCGCCAGATCGACGGCATAGCCCGCGCCTTCCAACGTGTTTTTAAGCTGCGCGCCCAGCGTGGGTTCGTCTTCGACGATCAAAAGCCGCATATCGGTCTCCTTATTTCCCGGAACCCTAGCGGGGATTATTCGCCAGCGCGACCCACGATTGCGCCGGTGCGGCCATCGACATCGACCCAGATTACCGAGCCGTCGCGCATGAACTTCAGGCGATAGCGGCTCACGTCCGCGTCATATTCCGCGCCGATATAATCTGCACCGCGCGATTTCATGGCGGGAACAACGCCATTTTCGATCGAGCGCAACGGCATCAGCGACCCCGCCCTGCGCCCTTCATAAACAGCATCGGCATCCCCGCGCCGCCCCTGCGCATCGACATGCGATGCCAGCGGGGCCATCATGAGGGCTCCCAAAAGAAGAAGTTTTATCGGTGTCATGTGCCGTTCTCTATAATCGCCGCATTGAATAAGTCATGAATGGTCCGTCAACGCCATTGACAGAAAAGGTTTTGCTTCCCGCAGTGGCCACCGCTCGGCTAGAGCAATAATCTATGGGCGCGGACATCAATTGCGACATTGCCATTGTTGGCGGGGGCCTTGCGGGCGGACTGACGGCCTATGCGCTGTCGGTGAAGCGTCCTGACCTGTCCGTCCGCCTGATCGATCCATCGGCGACCTTTGGCGGCAATCATGTCTGGTCGTTCTTCACCAGCGACATTGCCCCCGAGGATTGGTGGATTGTCGAGCCGTTTATCGATCACCAGTGGGATCGATATGAGACGCGCTTTCCCGCGCACAGGCGGGAGTTTAATTCGCCTTTTAATTCGATTCGTTCGCAGAATTATGATGGCCATTTGCGTGGCATGCTGCCCGACACGGTACCTGTGCATGGTGAAGCCGTCGAAGTTTCGCAGACCGGCGTCTATCTGGCGGACCAGCGCAGGATTGCTGCAGGCGGCGTTTTTGACGGACGCGGCGTCGCCGATCTCGACCATCTCGATTTTGGCTGGCAGAAATTCGTCGGACAGGAATATCGCACGGCGACCCCACATGGCCTGACCCACCCGATCGTGATGGACGCGACGGTTGATCAGATCGACGGCTATCGATTCGTCTACGCGCTCCCCTTCGCCGACGACCGCATTTTCATCGAAGACACATATTACAGCGACGGGCCCGAGATCGACCGCGACGCCATGGTGTCGCGGATCAAGGCCTATGCCGCTGTGCAAGGCTGGGAATTGGCCGAGTTGATCCATCAAGAAATGGGGGCATTGCCAGTGACGATGGGCGGCGATTTTGACGCTTATTGGCATTCGGGCGGCGAAGCGGCGAAGATCGGCGTGCGCGCAGCGCTATTTCACGGAACGACCGGCTTCTCGTTGCCCGATGCCGTGCGGACCGCATCGATGATCGCCACGCTCGATGATCTCTCCGGCCCCGCGATCGCACGCGCCATGCACAGCTTTGCCGAAGCGCGCTGGAAGGGCGGCAGCTTCTATCGCCTGCTCGACCGGATGCTGTTCCGTGCTGCGACACCCGGCACGCGGTATCAGGTGTTGCAGCGTTTTTACGGGCTTGCCCCATCGCTGATCCAGCGCTTTTACGCCGGAAACACGACGTGGCTCGACAAGGCGCGCATCCTGTCGGGCAAGCCGCCCGTACCGATTGTCCGCGCGATGGCAGTGATGAGAGAGCCAAAGTGATGAAGCGCCTGGCGATCTATTGCGGGTCCGCATCGCCCGCTGATACCGTTTACATCGAAGCGGCGCGCATAGTCGGCGCGGAACTCGCCCGGCGGGGCGTTGGCGTTGTCTATGGCGGCGGACGGCTTGGATTGATGGGGGCTGTCGCCGATGCGGCACTCGATGCAGGCGGCGAAGTGATCGGGATTATCCCGCAGGCGCTGGTCGACGCCGAAGTCGCGCATCGCGGCTGCACCGAGTTGCACGTCGTCTCAGGGATGCATGAGCGAAAGGCGCTGTTCACGGACCTCTCCGACGGGTTCATCACGCTGCCCGGCGGTGTCGGCACGATGGACGAGCTGTGGGAAGCGGTCAGCTGGTCGCAGCTCGGCTATCATGAAAAGCCGGTTGGTTTGCTCAATGTCGGTGGCTTTTACGATGCGCTGATCGCGTTCAACGAGCATATGAAATCGGTCGGGTTCATCCGGCCACAGCATGGCGGCATCCTGCTTGCGGATACCTCGCTTGACGGACTGCTCGCGCAGATGACCGCTTATCGCCCGCATGAAACGATCTTCAAGATGAAGGCTGCCAATTTGTGAGCCTTGATCGTGCCGCGCTCGTCGCTGCGGCGGCCGAGTCGATTGCCAGGGGGTCAAAGTCCTTCGCGCTCGCCAGTAAACTCTTCGACAAAACCACGCGCGAACGCGCATGGCTGCTGTATTTCTGGTGCCGGACATGCGACGATATTGCCGACGGGCAGGATCATGGCGGCGCGATGTCGGCGGTTGCCGATGCGCCCGAGCGGATCGCGCATATCACCGAGCTGACGACGATGGCGCTTGACGGTGAACCGACCGGTAAGGCAGCGTTCGACGCGCTTGGTGTTGTCGTCCGCGAAACCGGCATCCCGCGCGACTTGCCCTATGACGTGATCGAAGGATTCGCGCTCGACGCGGCTGACTGGCGACCGCGCAAGGAAGGCGACCTTCTCCAATATTGCTATCATGTCGCGGGTGCGGTCGGCCGGATGATGGCGATTGTCATGGGCGTGTCGCCCACCGACGAGGAAACGCTCGACCGGGCGACGGATCTCGGCCTTGCGTTCCAGCTTGCCAATATCGCCCGCGACTTGTCCGAAGACGATGCGGTTGGCCGCTGTTACCTGCCCGAAGACTGGATCGTCGAAGCCGATATCCCGCCCGGCGAACATATGCGCCCACATTACCGCAGCCGGGTGGCCGATATGGCGTGGTGGCTGTCGGACATGGCCGAAGATTATGAAGCGTCGGCGCGTGTCGGCGCGGCAAAGCTCCCGTTCCGCGCGCGCTGGGCGGTTCTTGCGGCGGCAGGGATCTACGGCGACATCGCCCGCGAAGTGGCAAAGCGCGGCAGCGCGGCGTGGAACCACCGCGTCGTGACAACCAAATCCGCCAAGGCCGCCTGGGTCGCCAAGGCGTGGCGGCAGGCAGTGGTAAATAATCCAAAGCCGCAGTCGCGCGAAGGGTTGTGGCAACGCCCCTAAGCGACTGATCTCTCCGCGCCTCCGCGTGAACCATTGCAATATTTCACGCGTAGGCGCGGAGACGCAGAGAAAGCCCCCCCTTGTCAGGCGGTGTGTGTGATTTAAGGCAGATGGCATGAAGCAGTATCACGACCTCCTCCGGCATATTCTTGGTACCGGCGTGCCGCAGGCCGACCGCACCGGCGTCGGGACGCTGAGCACCTTTGGGTATCAGATGCGGTTTGACTTGTCGGCGGGCTTTCCGCTCGTCACGACCAAGAAGCTCCACGTCCGCTCGATCTTCATCGAGCTGCTGTGGTTCCTGCGCGGCGAGACCAACAACGGATGGCTGAAGGATCGCGGCGTCGGCATCTGGGACGAATGGGCGCGCGACGATGGCGACCTCGGCCCGATTTATGGCAAGCAATGGCGCGACTGGGTTGCGCCCGACGGCCGCCATATCGACCAGATCAAGCTGCTGATCGAACAAATCCGAACCAACCCCGCCAGTCGCCGCCAGATCGTCAGCGCATGGAACCCCGGCGAGCTTGACCAGATGGCGCTCGCGCCGTGCCACTGCCTGTTTCAGACATGGGTGGCGAACGGGAGGCTCTCGCTGCAACTTTATCAGCGGTCGGCGGACGTCTTTCTCGGCGTGCCCTTCAACATTGCCAGCTATGCACTGCTGACGCATTTGCTCGCAGATCAGTGCGGGCTCGAGGTTGGCGAGTTTATCTGGACCGGCGGCGACACGCATCTTTATGTGAACCATCTCGACCAAGCCCGCCTGCAACTGGCCCGCGACCCAAAACCGCTGCCCAAACTGGTTTTGAAACGGCGGGCGGAGAGCATCGATTCATATAACTATGAGGATTTTGCCATCGAAGGCTACGACGCGCATCCGCATATCAAGGGCGAGGTGGCGGTGTGATCACGCTCATCGTCGCGCGTGCCGATAATGGCATCATCGGCAAGGACGGCACGCTGCCGTGGCATCTCCCCGCCGATCTGAAGCGCTTCAAGGCGCTGACGATGGGCAAACCGATGATTATGGGGCGCAAGACCTTCGAGAGCTTGCCGGGCATCCTTCCCGGCCGTCAACATATTGTCCTAACTCGAACCGACTGGTCAGCGCAGGCGGCCGACGTGGCACATGATGTTACGGGCGCACTGGCGCTGGCGGGGCAAGAGGCATTCGTGATCGGCGGCGCGGAAATCTTGGCTCTGTTCGAGCCGCATGCCGATGCGTTCGAGCTGACCGAAGTGCATCATGATGCAAAAGGCGACACGCGGATGCCTGCGCCCGATCCGGCGATCTGGGCGGAGACCGCGCGCGAGGACCATGACGGGTATAGCTTCGTGACGCTCAAGCGTCGTTGAAAAATCCCGTTTGGGCTGAGCTTGTCGAAGCCCTGTCCTTGCCTTGAAAAATGTCGCAGAAGAAGGACAGCCCTTCGACAAGCTCAGGGCGAACGGTTGGGGGTTGAATGTCTAAACGCCTGTTTGCCTGGGCCAGCCTGATCCTCGGCATTGCCATGCTGGTCCTTTTCGGGTTCCTGCCGCCCTATTTCGAAGCTCGGACAAATGTCGTCACCGGCCCGCAGCCGCCCATCGTCTCGGTGCGCGCGGCAGCGTTGCACAAGTCGTTGCAGATTGCCGACATGCACGCCGACACGCTGCTTTGGACGCGCAGTTTCCTGACGCGTGGGTCGCGCGGTCAGGTCGATCTGCCGCGCCTTCGCGACGGCAATGTCGCGCTACAGATTCTGTCGTCGGTGACCAAGACGCCCAAGGGCCAGAATTACGATGCCAACAGCGATGCGTCCGACAATATTACATTGCTGGCGGTCGCGCAGGGGCAACCGGTGCGTACATGGGGATCGTTGATCGAGCGGTCGTTGTGGCATGCCGAAAAACTAAGCCGCGCCGAAGCGGGGTCGCGCGGGACGCTGCGCATCGTTCGTACACGGACTGATCTGATGCAGTTGCTGGGCGACCAGGCGCATGGCCAAAAGGTCACAGGGACTGCGCTCTCCATCGAAGGGCTCCAGAACCTCGAAGGCAAGCGCGCCAATCTCGACCGGCTCTATGACGCGGGTTTCCGCATGGCGGGCATCGTCCATTTTTTCGACAATGAACTTGCCGGATCGATGCACGGCATCAAGAAGGGCGGCCTCACCCCGTTCGGCGTCGAAATCATTCGCGCGATGGAAGCCAAGGGGATAGTCGTCGACATCGCGCACGCCAGCCACGCAACCGTCGCGCAAGTGCTGAGCATGGCGCGAAAGCCCGTCGTTTCCAGCCACGGCGGGGTGCAGGCCACTTGCAAGGTCAACCGCAACCTGACCGATCACGAGATCAAGGGCGTCGCGCGCACCGGCGGCGTCATCGGCATCGGCTATTGGGACGCCGCAGTCTGCGACAATTCGCCTGCGGGCATCGTCAGGGCAATCACGCATGTCCGCGATCTTGTCGGGATCGATCATGTCGGCCTCGGCAGTGATTTCGACGGCGCTGTCAGCACGCAGTTCGACACCTCGCGGCTCGACGCGATCACGCAGGCGCTGATCAACGCCGGGTTCAGCGATGCCGACATTGCCAAGGTCATGGGCGGCAATGTGTTGCGGTTGCTTGGTCAGACATTGCCGCCGCGCTGACCCCACCATATAGCCGAGCGATGATACGCCTGAACGGGAGAGAGACGGTCGAGGGGGCCATGCGCGGCGGGATTGTCGCGCTCGGCAATTTCGACGGCTTTCATCTGGGGCATCAGGCAGTCGTTGGCCGCGCGGTGGCGCTGGCTCGCGCGGCTGGACGACCAGCGATTGTCGCGACCTTCGATCCGCATCCGATCCGCCATTTCCGTGCCGATGCACCACCGTTTCGCCTGACGACGCTCGACCAGCGGCAGCGCCTGTTTGCCGAAGCGGGGGCGGATGCGATGCTCGTGTTCAATTTCGGGGCCGAACTGGCCAACGTCACCGCAAGCGATTTCATCACCGACTGGCTGATCGCACGCGCGGGTGCTTGCGGTGTCGTGACGGGCGAGGACTTCACGTTCGGCAAGGGCCGCGGCGGGAATACGGCGGTGCTTGCCGAGATCGGCGGCGCGCATGGCCTGACCGTGGAGACCGTCGGGCCGGTGAGCGAAGGGGCCGAGATCATTTCCTCGAGCCGCATCCGTGACGCATTGCAGGCGGGCGACTGTGAAACCGCGACGCGCTTGCTGACGCGGCCGTTCGCGATTGAAGGCGTGGTCCAGCATGGCGACAAAGTCGGGCGCACCATCGGCTATCCGACCGCGAATATCGACATGGGCAGCTATCTGCGCCCCCGTTACGGCATTTACGCGGTGCGCGGGCGGTTGGCCGACGGGCGCATGGTCATTGGCGCCGCGAATCTCGGCATCCGCCCGCAATTTGATCCGCCCAAGGAACTGCTCGAACCCTTTTTCTTCGATTTCGACGAAGACCTTTATGGGCAGGTGATCGAGGTCGAACTCCACGCCTTCATCCGCCCCGAAGGCAAGTTTGACAGCCTTGATGCCCTGCAAAAGCAGATGGCCAAAGACTGCGAAACGGCGCGAACAATCCTCACAGCTATCCCGCAGTCCTGAGCCTGTCGAAGGACGGTTCGCGTATCCAACCGTGCTTCGACAGGCTCAGCACTACGGTGACTGTTTGAATTTGGCGCGTAACCCTCTAAGCGCGCTTCCGATATGACCATCGATTATCGAGACACCGTCTTCCTGCCGAAGACCGATTTCCCCATGAAGGCCGGGCTCCCCGCCAAGGAGCCGATCATTTTGGCGAAATGGCAGGAGCAGCGGCTTTACGAAAAACTGCGCGCCGCGCGTGCGGGCCGCGAAAAGTTCATCCTTCACGATGGCCCGCCCTATGCCAATGGCGACATGCACATCGGCCATGCGCTAAACCATATCCTGAAGGACATGGTGGTGCGCACGCAGAGCCTGCTCGGCAAGGATGCGCCCTATGTGCCCGGCTGGGACTGCCACGGCCTGCCCATCGAATGGAAAGTCGAAGAGGCCTATCGCAAGAAAAAGCTTAACAAGGACGAGGTTCCGGCGGCGGAGTTTAGGGCCGAATGCCGCGCCTATGCGCAGGGCTGGGTCGATACGCAGCGCGAACAATTGAAGCGGCTCGGCATCAACGGCGACTGGGACCATCCCTATCTGACGATGGATTTCGCCGCCGAAGCGACGATCGTGTCCGAATTGATGAAATTCGCGGAAAGCGGCCAACTCTATCGCGGCGCCAAGCCGGTGATGTGGTCCCCGGTCGAAAAAACCGCGTTGGCCGAAGCCGAGGTCGAATACGAGGATATCGTGTCTACGCAGATCGATGTGGCGTTCGAGATTGTGGAGTCGCCGATCCCCGAACTCGTCGGTGCGCATGCGGTGATCTGGACGACGACGCCGTGGACGATCCCGGTAAACCAGGCTTTGGCGTATGGGCCTAACGAACGGTATGGTCTCGTCGAAGCCACCAATGTGCGTGCGCTTAGCGGCAAACGCTTTCTAATTGCGCGTCAACTATTGCCAGCGTTCAACGAACGTTTGGATCAAGAGTGTGGAACGACAGTGCTCTTGCAAGGCACCGGCAATTGGGCAGGCTCCGACCTTGCCGGAACCATCGCCCGCCACCCGATGCATCATCTCGGCGGGTTCTTTGCCAAACCCCGCCCCTTCCTGCCCGGCAATTTCGTCACCACTGAACAGGGCACGGGCCTCGTCCACATGGCGCCCGATCATGGCGAGAACGACTTCGACCTGTGCAAGGCAAACGGGATTGAGCCGGTCTTCGCGGTCGAGGGTGACGGGAAATACCGCGCCGACTGGGCATGGCTCGGCGGGCAAGGCAGCGTCATCAACGCCAAGTTCAATGCGCCCGATGGTCCCATCTGCGAGGCGTTGCGCGAGAGCGGGGTGCTCCTCGCGGCAAGTGCGGATTACAAGCACAGCTACCCGCATTCGTGGCGCTCCAAAGCCAAACTCATCTTCCGCGCAACGCCGCAATGGTTCATCCCGATGGACCTTCCTCTTACCCCCCTCCCCGAGGGGAGGGGCGACTCGCCCGCAGGCGAGCGGGGGAGGGTGTCTGAACTTCAAGTCTTAGAGCACCCCCACCCAACCCTCCCCCTCGAGGGGGAGGGCTTAGAGCGGACTTTGCGCGAAACCGCCCTCCAAGCCATCAGAGACACCCGCTGGATCCCCGAAAAGGGCCAGAACCGCATCACCGCGATGGTCGAGGGCCGCCCCGACTGGGTCATCAGCCGCCAGCGTGCCTGGGGCGTGCCGATCACCTTATTCGTGGACCGCAAGACCGGGCAATATCTGTGCGACCCGGACGTCAACGCGCGCATTGTTGCGGCAGTGCGCGAAGGCGGCGTCGATGCGTGGAGCGACGAGCGCGCGCAAGAATATCTTGGAAGCGCCTACAACGCTGCCGATTACGAGCGTCAGACCGACATTCTCGACGTCTGGTTCGACAGCGGCTGCACCCACGCCTTCGTGCTCGAATCGGGCAAATGGCCCGACCTGCAAGCACCGGCTGACCTCTATCTCGAAGGATCGGACCAGCATCGTGGCTGGTTCCAGTCGTCGCTCTTGGAATCCTGCGGCACGCGCGGCCGCGCGCCCTATAAGGCCGTCCTGACGCACGGCTTCACGATGGATGCCAAGGGCATGAAAATGTCCAAATCGCTTGGCAACACGATCAATCCGCTCGACCTGATGAAGGAAAGCGGCGCGGACATTTTGCGGCTGTGGGCGCTGTCGGTCGATTTCACAGAGGACCACCGCATCGGCAAAGAGATATTGTCCGGTGTGTCGGACCAGTATCGCAAGCTGCGCAACACCTTCCGCTATCTGCTCGGCGCGCTCGAGGGGTTCGACGAGAGCGAGCGAGTGCCCGTCGCTGAGATGCCCGAACTCGAACGCTATGTGCTGCACTTGCTGGCAGACATGGATGCGAAACTGCGACAGGCGGTCGATGATTTCGATTTCAATACTTATGTCCGGTGCTTGTCGGATTTCGCCAACAACGACCTGAGCGCGTTCTTCTTCGATATCCGGAAAGACAGTTTGTATTGCGACGCGCCAAGGTCCCCCAAACGCCGCGCCTATCGCACCGTCCTAGACACCCTGTTCCACGCGCTGGTGCGTTATGCGGCGCCGGTGCTTGTGTTCACGGCGGAGGAAGTCTGGGCAACGCGGTTTCCCGATGCGGAGAGTGTACATCTGCTGGAATGGCCGGGGGTCGACAGAAATTGGCGAAACCAAGGACTTGGTTGGCGCTGGGATGCCATCCGAGAGGTGCGGGCCACTATTACGTCGAATTTGGAGAATGACCGGCGCGAAAAACGCATTGGTTCCAGTCTCGAAGCTGCACCGACAGTAAAACTGTTTCGTCGGGCTCAATGGGACACGATCAGCTCGCTAGGAAGTGAGTTGTTTGCGGAAATTTGCATTACATCGGGCTTTACACTGCTACCCTTCGAAGTCGCCGAAATGGGCGGCTCGGGATATTCGCTAACTCGATCTCTCGCTGACGCAAACAAATGCGGCCGGTGCTGGCGGCATTTGCCCGAAGTGAGTGAAGATGGCGCGCTGTGCGGGCGGTGTGCGGAGGTGGTGAATGCGTAAGCTGCTCACGCTCCGCGTCTCCGCGTCTCCGCGTGACCCGTTGCCATAACTCACGCGGAGACGCGGAGACGCGGAGGATATGCGATGACAATCCGCCTCACCGGCCTCATCGCCGCAGCCCTCGTGTTCCTTGCGGACCAGTTCAGCAAATATATGGTCATGGTCCCGTTCGACCTGAAAGCGCGCGGGCAGATTGAATTGCTGTCGTTTTTCAACCTGACATGGGTCGAAAATTACGGCGTTTCGATGGGGTTCCTCACCGCCGATACCAAACTAGGCCAGTGGCTGCTCATCGGCCTCACGGGCGCGATTTCCATCGCTGTCCTCGTCTGGCTATGGCGCGAGAAGAACCGGCAGGATGTGCTGGCGCTCGGCCTTATTCTCGGCGGGGCGCTCGGCAATATCGTCGATCGGGTGCGGTTTGGCCATGTCGTTGACTTCGCCGACCTGCATTTTGGCGACATTCGTCCCTTTCTGGTGTTCAATGTCGCCGATGCGGCTATAACCATCGGGGTTGTGATTTTATTGATGCGCGCGCTGCTGGTGCGCGAAAAACCGAAAGTGCCAAGGAAAGAGAATGCTGATGCGTAAAGCTGTTTGTGCGAGTGTGCTGGTCTTGACGCTGGCGGGATGCGGCTCTTCGGGCGGGATTTTCAATCGCGCGCGGCCGAATGAGTTCGCCGTCACGCGCGCAGCACCACTGGTCGTTCCCCCCGATTTCGCGCTGACCCCGCCTGCTCCCGGCACAGCGCGCGCGCAGGAAGCCGATTCGTCGCAGGCCGCACTTCAGGCGATGTTCGGTGGCCCCGCGCCGCGCAGTGCGGCTGAAACGGGTGCGCTCAATCAGGCAGGCGCTTCCCGTGCTGCGTCGGGCATCCGATCCAATGTCGGTGATCCGCAGACCAATGTCGCGGACAAAGGCGCCGTAACGCGCGACATCATTGCCGCGCCCGAAGGCGACGGACAGGACGCGCGCGCAACAACGCCCAAATAAGGACTGAAGGGGCAGCAATCCGCTGCCCCTTCGCTTCGCCCCTAAGCCCTAGAAGCTCACGCCCAAGGTCGCGACAACACCGCCCTTGCTCGCATTCTTGCCGCTCGGCGTGATGAAATCGCCGTCGGTATCGACATATTGAACACCGAGCGTCAGCGCCTTGTAGGTCAGCGTCGCGCCGAGGCCCCAATCGGTATATTCATTGCCGATCGCGAGCCAGCTCGGCCCGAACGTGTGGCCGATATGAGCGGTCAGGCCGATTGGCGTGCCCGGAACCGCGGCCGAAAAATCGCCTGCAATGTAGACATTGTCCTGACTGGGCAGCAGCCCGGTTGCGCCCTGGTCAAGCGCCAGCGCTTTCTGCTTGGGCGCCCAGTTGACGGTCGCTTTCGCTGTAACCGGACCCGCCGTGCCCGAAACCGCCAGATAGGGCTCGAAATAGTTGGAGCTCGAGATATCGCCCGCCAGCTTGGTTTTCGGATAGACATAATAGACGGCGCCAACGTCGATCGTTGCGCTGCCGAATGTCTTTTTGAAGCCCAGTATCAAGTCGATTTCCTGACTGGCCTGCGCCGCCGCTGTGACATATTCCTCAACCGAAGACCCCCAGACGGACGCGTAAAAGCCCGATTGATGACTGACGGTCAGCGAACCCTGCACGGCAAAATTCTTGTCGCTCTGTGAAATGCCGCGGAAACGATAGTCGCTGACAACAGTTGCCATGCCGTTGATCGTGATGGCGGGTGGCGCATCAGCTTCATCGGCCAAAGCGGGTGTGGCGACCATAAGGGCCGTAAGGCTGGCACAGCAGCCGAGGCCAAAGCCCCTTAGAAACGTGCGCATAAATATTCCCTTTGAAAGAATGCGTTACGTTCCGCCTGCGTCACGCTTCATATCCTCTAAACGGGCTACGGTCGCGCTAACCATATCTAGCTGCCCAAAAATGTTGCGTTGCACAACAAAAAAGCGACATCATTGCGCACTCAACCGGCAAAGTGTTGCATGATCGCAACAATCAGCTGCGCGCGATTGCCTGTCCTAAGTCGTCGATCAGATCGCGGACATCTTCAAGCCCGATGCTAAGCCGGATCACGGTCCCACCCGCCCAGCGCGTCGCCGAACGGAACAACGCGGGATTTGCCGGAACGGCAAGGCTCTCGAATCCGCCCCAGCTATAGCCAATCCCGAAATGCGCCAGCGCGTCGACCAGCTTGTGTGGATCACCTTGGGCAAGCGTGAAGCTGAACAGGCCCGTGGATCCGCTGAAATCGCGTTTGAAGAACGCATGCCCGGGACATTCCGGAAGTGCGGGATGCCGCACATGCGCCACTTCGGGCCGCGTGCGCAGCCACTGCGCGATCTCGAGTGCGGCCGCCTGATGCTGGCGCAAGCGCACCTCAAGCGTCCTGAGGCCACGCAACGCAAGATAAGCATCATCGGGGCTGACATATTGGCCGAGCACTTGCGCCGTCGCGCGTAAATCGTCCCATGTCGCTGCCGAGGCCGTGACCGATCCGATCATGACATCCGAATGACCGACGACATATTTGGTGCAGGCAATGATCGACAGGTCAATGCCCATCGCTGCGGTTGGCAGAAACAGCGGCGTCGCCCAGCTATTGTCGATGAGCGTCACCAGACCATGTTTTTTAGCGACGGCGACAATGGCCGGCACGTCCTGCACTTCAAAGGTCAGGCTGCTGGGCGATTCCATGAAAATCGCACGCGTGGCCGGGGTGATGAGCGCCTCGATCCCTGCGCCGATCAGCGGATCATAATAGGTTGTCGTGATGCCGTGCCGGGCCAAAAACTTGTTACACAGGCCGCTCGTCGGATCATAGGTGCTGTCGACCATCAGCAGATGATCACCGGGCTTGAGAACGCTGAGCAGGGCCCCTGCAACAGCCGCGACGCCCGAAGGATAGAGCATCGTTCCGGCAGCAGACAGATCAAGCGCCGTCAACGCCTCGGCCAGCGCCCATTGGGTGGGCGTGCCGCGTCGCCCGTAAAACCAGTTGCCGTCGGCATTCGACTTCACGCCGTCCTTCAGCGCGGCAGTGTCGTCATACAGGATGGTCGAGGCGCGCCAGACGGGCGGATTGACCACTTTGCCGTCGCCGGTCCATTCGTTGCGACGCCCGCCCTGAACGATCGTGGTTGCGGGGCGCGTTTTGTTGATGTCAGTCAAAAGAATGCGCTCTCAAAATCCGCAGTCCTGAGCCTGTCGAAGGACGGTTCGCGTCAACCGTCCTTCGACAGGCTCAGGACTGCGGCTAAAATTCACGCCGCCCCGATTTCCTTGGGCGTGTCCTTGTCGGCACCCCATTCGCTCCACGCGCCGTCATAAACGGCAACCTTGTCATTGCCGAGCAGATGCGCGCCAAAGGCAATTGCCGTCGCGGTCACGCCCGACCCGCAAGTCGCGGCAATCGGCGCGTCGACATCAACACCGGCATCCTTGAACGCCGCGCGCAACGCATCGCCGGTTTTCCACGTGCCATCAGCATTGAACAGGCCACTCATCGGCAGGTTCTTGCTGCCCGGGATATGCCCCGGATTAACGCCCAGCCGCGGCTCGGCTTCGCGCCCCTCGAAACGGCCCGCCCCGCGCGCATCGACAATCTGTTCGGCCTTGCTGTCGAGCAGGCCAAGCATCTGGTCTTTGGTGTGGATATGGCTGGCGTCTTTCCAGACCGTGAAATGGCGGTGGCGCAGCGTTTCCTTACCCGATTTCACCTCGCGCCCTTCAGCTTTCCATTTGGCAAGACCACCATCGAGGATCGCGATCTGGTGCGCACCGAACAAGCGGAGCATCCACCAAGCGCGTGCTGCGCTCTTCACGTCCGAATCATCGTATAGGACAATACGACTGCCATCGCCGAGGCCCAGCGACTGCATCCGGCTTGCAAACTTTTCGGCAGCGGGCAGCATCATCGGCAGGTCGGTCGTCGTGTCGGAAAGCCCACCGAGATCCATGAACACTGCGCCGGGAATATGTGCGGTTTCATATTCGGCTGCCGCGTCGCGCGCATCAAGATGCCAGCTCGCATCGACAATGCGAAGGTCAGACGCCCCCAGTTCCTTGGCCAGCCATTCGGTGGAAACCAGCGAGTCCATTTGCATCTCCCTTTATCGTATTACCGCCTCTAATCGCGGCGCTCGCCCGCGTCGAGACCATCTAGAAATTCAGCGGCAGACTTTCTCAGCGCCACTTTCGTCTCATCGGCCATCTTTGCCCAGTTGCGATAAGGCATGGCGAGACGGATATTCTTGCCGAGCTTGTCCTCATTCCGCGCAAGAAAATCCCAATAAAGTGCGTTGAACGGGCAGGCGTCGGGGCCGGTGCGTTGCTTGACGTCATAACGGCAGCTCCCGCAATAATCCGACATCCGGTCGATATACGCGCCCGATGAGGCATAGGGTTTCGATCCCAGCAGCCCGCCATCGCCGAACTGGCTCATCCCCAGCACATTGGGTAGCTCGACCCATTCATAAGCATCGGCATAGACTTCGAGATACCAGCGCGCGACCGCTTTCGGGTCCGCACCGATCATCATCGCGAAATTGCCTGTGATCATCAGCCGCTGGATATGATGCGCATAGGCCAGATCGATCGTCTGACCGATGGCCTGGTTCAGGCATTTCATGTCGGTTTTGCCCGTCCAGTAAAAGTCCGGCAGCGGGCGGTGCGCATTCAGGAAATTGCGCTCGCCATAATCTGGTCCCTCGCGCCAATAAATGCCACGGATATATTCACGCCAGCCGATGATCTGGCGGATGAAACCTTCGGCTGCGTTGATCGGCACGCGGGCTGCGCGATATTCGACCTCGACCGCACGGCAGACTTCGAGCGGATCGAGAAGCCCATTGTTGAGATAGGGCGAGATCAGCGCATGCCACAGCAGCGGCTGATCGGTGACCATCGCATCCTGAAAATCGCCGAACTGTGCCAGCGCGACATCGATAAAGCGGGATAGCGCATGCAGCGCATCGGTGCGCGTCACTGCCAGTCCGAAATTTTCGAGGCTTCCGATATGATCCGCAAACCGCGTCGCGACCATATCGATGACGTCCTGCGTCAGTGCATCGGGCGGATAGTGCGGCGCGGCAGGCACGAACAGATTATTGCCCGCCGGTTTGCGGTTTTCTTTGTCGAAATTCCATTCGCCGCCAGCAGGCTTGTCGCCATCCATCAACAGCCCCGTCTTGCGCCGCATGTCGCGATAGAAAAATTCCATGCGGAATGATTTGCGCCCCTCGGCCCAATCATCGAATTCACGGTGGGTCGCAATGAACCGTGTATCAGCGCGAATCTCGACCGGGATGCCGAACATCGTCTCCCATGCCTCGAGCATTGCCTGCACGCGCCACTCGCCGCTTTCGGTAACGACGATCCGGTCGGGCGCATGCCGCTCGACCGCACGCGCGATTTCGCCGGTAAAGCTGCCCGTATTGTCAGGATCATCGAGCGTGACATAATCGACGGTCCACCCCGCCTGACGCAGCGCTTCGGCATGGTGCCGCATCGCCGACAGGATGAACGCGATCTTGCGCTTGTGATGGCGGACGTAGGTCGTCTCGTCGGCCACTTCCATCATCAGGATTATGGAGTCCGCAAGGTCTGCGCCGGCAAGCGAGGACAGGTCGAACGACAATTGGTCGCCAAGGACCGGGATCAGAGTCGTCATCGCCCGTCATTGCCATTATGGGCGAAGACATGAAACCGAAATTTCTTGGCCAGACCAGCAACCTCCCCGCATCACCCGAAGCTGCAACGCTCGATTACGTGCCGAACCCGCGACCCGGGCGGCCCTATCTCGTGCGCTTTACCGCGCCCGAATTTACGTCGCTGTGTCCGGTGACCGCGCAACCCGATTTCGCGCATCTTGTGATCGATTATGCGCCAGACGTAACAATCGTCGAATCGAAATCGCTGAAGCTGTTCCTCGGATCGTTCCGCAATCACGCCGCGTTTCACGAGGATTGCACCGTGGGCATTGCCGAGCGCCTGTTCGCCGAAATGGCCCCGCACTGGCTGCGCATTGGCGGCTATTGGTATCCGCGCGGCGGCATCCCCATCGACGTTTTCTGGCAATCGGGCGCGCCGCCTGCGGGGCTGTGGCTCCCCCCGCAGGACGTTCCCGGTTATCGTGGTCGCGGTTAGACCAGCAGCGCGCGGGCACGTCGGCGCATTGCCGCGCCCACAATGCCAAAGCCTGCGATCATCATCGCCCATGTCGTTGGTTCAGGCACCGGCGCATCCTTGCCCGTGGCGATAAAGCTGTAGATCTTGCTCGGGATCAACGCCGTGCCGGTCGGGCAGCCTGCGCCCAGCGCGACCTGTGTCGTCGTGCCACCGGGACCGCTGGTGCAGACATCGAACTGCGTGCCCGCGCCCGACTGCGTCACCGAAAAATCATTGTCGGTCACGAGGATCAAGCTGAAACCGATACCGCCCGGCAACGCGGGACCGAATGCCAAGCCTTCGAGCTTTTCATATGTATTCTCGCCCGCAGCACGAAGCGCCGCTTGCACGTCGAGATAGAGCGCCTTGGTCACGGGCACGACACCTGCGGGCAGGCTGTTCGAACCCGCAAGCGACGTCGCCGACACATCGGTCGCGCCCGTCAGATCGATGCGATAGACGCGCTTCGTCCCGATGGGATTTGCCCCTGTCGGATCATCGACACCCAGCCCGCGGTTGTCACGCTCGATGACGAGGAAGGTGCCATCAGGCATGGCGGTGATCGACGAAACGCCAATCGAGCGCCCCTGATTGGTTGCGCCAAAATCGCTTGCCGTGCCCGGGATGCGGCCATTGATGGTGGCAATATCTTCAAGCTGATAGACAAATTGTTTTGTCGCCGTGCCGGTCGCTGCATCAAATTCGACAATGCGCAGATTGCGGCTGCGGCGACCGTCATTCGATGCGCCCTCGTTGACCAGCGGATCCTGCATGATTGCATAGACTTTGCCGTTGGCACCCACGGTCAGCCCTTCGAAACCGCGATTGTCCTGCCGACCGGTGGTAATGGTGGGGCGTCCGTTGACATAATCGATACCACCGACCGTTGTCTTCGGCTTCAAGTTTTCAGGGGTGGTGTAAGCGCGGATTTGCCGTCCGGTCGCATCAAATTCGTAAATCGACGGGCCATATTCATCCGCCACAAGCATGTTGCCATTGGGCAGGCGGACAAATCCCTCGGGGTCGAACGAATCGCCGAGCGTCGTGACATTGCCTGATCGCAGCAGCGGGTTAAGACCGCTGAACACGGTGCCGTCAGCTTTGGTAAAGACAATCGTCTGCTGAAGATTGAATCCAGTTACCGCGTTGGTGGTGCTGTCGAACGTCAGGCGGAACGCGTTGACGCGGGGTGCATAATCAACCAGCCCGCCGCCGGGGCCACGATCCGTGATGCCATAGAAGAGATCGGTTGCACGATCATAGACCAGATCAGAGCCGAAGCTCAGCCGGTTGCCGCCGAATGCTGGCGCTATGCCCGACAAGTCGGTTGCGGCGCCCGCCACCGAATGGCTGCCGGTAAATGTCACTGCTGCGAATACGGGCGTTGTCCCCACCAGCAGTGCGACCGTCGCGACGGCCTGGCTAAATCTCATCATTTGTTTGTCCCCGTTAACGTTTCATTGAGGACGTTGCGATGTTGCTGTTGCACGGCGATGACGGCTGCGCGTCATTATGATGACGTTGGCGCGTCAAAACAGAGAACATCCCCAGCCATGGAAAGTTAATCGGCATTGCGCTAGAAACGCCTATGACCGCGATTCCGCATTATCACGCCATTGGCATTGTCGCCGACGACATCGACTTCATGGGGCATGTCAATAATGCCCGCTATCTGAAC
>JAYUQI010000294.1:0-6276 GCA_043756805.1 Sphingomonas sp. | reverse complement strand
CGACGCCGGCGCCATTACCCGTGCCGCCGCTGAAAAAAGTCGAGCCGAGCAGCAGGATAAACGACGGCACAAGCAGCCAGAACGAGATATTGTTCATGCGCGGAAACGCCATGTCGGGCGCGCCGATCATGATCGGCACAAACCAGTTGCCGAAACCGCCGATCATCGCGGGCATGACCATGAAAAAGACCATGATCAGGCCGTGCGCCGTGATCAGCACGTTCCACAAATGATAGGCTTCATCGAGGCTTGCGCCCTCACCGACCCAGCCTTGCAGATATTGGATGCCCGGCTCGGCCAGTTCGAGGCGCATCAGCCCCGAAATCGCGCCGCCGATGATCCCCGCGACAATGGCGAAGATCAGATAAAGCGTGCCGATGTCCTTGTGATTGGTCGACATGAACCAGCGGGTGAAAAAGCCCATTTTATGGTCGGCATCATGATCGTGATCATGCGAATCGGCCTGAAACGCGTGGGCGGGATTAAGGGCAATATCGGTCATGGGCTTAGCTCTTGGTCGCGGCGGCGAGCGCCGAGGGAGGTGCAGGGATAACAGCGGCAGCAGCAGCGGGTTTCGCGCCCTTCATCGTGCCGCCTTTCGAAGCGACCCATTGCGCGAATTTCTCTTTCGAAACCGCTTCAACGGTGATCGGCATATAGCCGTGGCGCGCCCCGCAAATCTGGTTGCACTGGCCGTAATAGACGCCGGGCTTTTCAATGGTGAAGCTGGCTTCGTTGATCCGTCCGGGAACGGCATCCATCTGCGTCCAGAACGCAGGCAGTGCCCACGCATGGATCACGTCATTCGATGTCGTGAGCAAGCGGATCTGAACGCCGACGGGGAGGACAACGCGGTTGTCGGTCGCCAGCAGGCGCGGTTCGCCGCGCTTTTTCGCTTCGGCATCGGGCAGCATGTTGGCGGTGATTTCAAACCCGCCATTGTCGGGATATTCGTAACTCCAATACCATTGGTTGCCGATTGCCTTCAGCGTGATCGCATCCTTGCCAACGGGTTTGTATTGCGCGGCAAGCAAGCTGATCGACGGCACCGAAATCACGACGAGGATGAGCACAGGGATCAGTGTCCATGCTACTTCGATCGCTGTATTGTGCGATGTTTTCGACGCAACCGGATTGACCTTGCGGCGATAGCGGAACGATGCCCAGAACAGAAGGCCGAGGACAAACAGCGAAATCGCGACAATGATCGGCATCAGCAGGGCATCATGCATCCACAGCGCGTCGCGCCCGTTCGGCGTGACCTGCCCCTGAATCCCGAGTCCCCCGGGAACCGGCTGGCCCACGCCCGCAACAGGCGCCGTTGGTGCGGGTGCGGCAACGGCTGGCGTCGTCGCGGGTGCGGCAGCAAGCGGAGCGGCCGTTTCCGTAACGGCGGGTGGCGCTTGCTGCGCCAGTGTTGCGGGTGCAACGACCAGTCCCAGTCCCAGGAAAAAGGTCTTCAAAAACATCTTCACAGCGTTGCGCCCTCGTTATTTTCGGCAGCGGCGGGCGGCGATACGCCCGATCCGGATGCGCCGCCTATACGCCCGCTTTTCCGCGCTCTCAAGTGTTTGATGCAGTGCAACGTGGATCATATTGTGTTGCGGCAAACGCAACCCTATCAGATGACGAAATTCAGGCGGAGCGTATCATGACCGACGACGAAGTTTTGGCCGAATTCCGTGCGGCAGAGGCTTTGCTCGAAGGGCATTTCATTCTGTCGTCGGGCCTGCGATCGTCGCGCTATTTGCAATGCGCGCGCGTTCTGATGGACCCCCAGCGCGCCAGCCGCCTTGCCGAAGCGCTCGCGGCAAAAATCGACTTGGAAATCGACATCGTCGTGTCGCCGGCAATGGGCGGCGTCATCATCGGCCATGAAATGGGCCGCACCCTCGGCGTCGAGGCACTGTTTCTCGAAAGACCCGAGGGCGTGTTCGAACTGCGGCGCGGGTTCCGGTTGAAAGCGGGGCAACGCGTCCTGATGGTCGAGGATGTCGTCACCACGGGGCTTTCATCGCGTGAAGCAATCAAGGCAATCACTGCCGCTGGCGGCATCGTCGTCGCAGCGGCGGCGCTGGTCGACCGTTCGGATGGCGCAGCGGATTTGGGTGTGCCGTTTACGCCGCTGATCCGCCTTTCAGTGCCCAGTTATGAAGCCGATAAGCTCCCGCCCGAACTCGCGGCGATCCCCGCGATCAAACCGGGGAGCCGGACGGCATGACGTTAAGACTCGGCGTCAACATCGATCATGTCGCGACCATCCGCAATGCGCGGGGCGGTGATCATCCCGACCCCGTGAAAGCCGCGCTCATCGCGGCAGGGGCAGGTGCAGACGGCATCACCGCGCACCTACGAGAGGACCGCAGACACATCCGCGACGATGACATCGCTCGCTTGATGGACGAAATCAACCTGCCTTTGAACCTCGAGATGGCGGCAACAGACGAGATGCTCGCCATTGCGCTGCGTCATCGTCCCCATGCGTCGATGCTTGTTCCCGAAAAGCGCCAAGAGCGGACGACTGAAGGCGGGCTGGACGCTGCCGGCCAATTTGATCACCTGAATAAATATGTGGGCGCGTTGCTGGATGTCGGCATTCGTGTCAGCCTGTTCATTGAAGCTGACCCGCGACAGGTCGATGCGGCGCTTCGCCTTCGTGCGCCTGTCGTCGAGTTTCACACCGGACGATATGCGCATCTCGAAGGACCAGAGCGCGCAACCGAGTTGCATCGGATTGCCGACGCGGCGGCGCTGTGTGCAAAAAACGGTATCGAACCGCATGCGGGCCACGGCCTGACGTTCGACAATGTCGCGGCCATCGCGGCGATCCCGCAGATTGCCGAACTCAACATCGGGCACTTCCTGATCGGCGAGGCGATCTTCATCGGCCTCGACGCCAGCATCCGCGAAATGCGCGCGCGGATGGATGCGGCGCGGCAGTAATCATCGGCCTCGGTTCCGGTCAGGCCAGTGATCGTAAACTGGATTCGCGGTCCCAATATCGCTTTTTTGCTGCATTGACGAACGCATCGCCGAGTGCGGTAATGCCGTCGTCAGGAACGACCCCCGCCTTGTCGAGCAGTGGTTTTGCCGCGTCCGTCGAACCGATTGCTTTCAAATGGCCAAAGGCATTCATGACAAAATCAATGGCAGCGCTGTCCTTCATCAGCGAGGCGGCACCGTCGTCCGATAATATTAACGCCACTGCATCGAACAGTTGCGATGGCGTCCCCGCCAATTGACCATCGGCCTTGCGGACGGACCCATCGGCCAGTTTGGCCCCGCCAACCTTAGGCGCAATCAGCACTGCCTTGCCCTTGGCTTTACTTACTGCGGCAACCACAGCGTCGATTTGCTTGCCATCCGATCCATCGGCGTAAAGAATGCCGACCGAACGCCCTTCGAGCGTTTCGTGCGCGCTCTTCTGGATCGACAACGCCGGGCTTGGCGCCATGTCGACGGGTTCGCGCGCTGCCTTGGCTTTGGGCGGAAGGTCGATGCCCAGCCCGGCGGCCACGCGTTTTGCCAACTCCTCATCGACATTGCGCAAGTTCCCAATCATGCGCGGCGGCACCTGATCGAGTTGTCCCACCTTCGACAGCTCGAACGTGAACGAAGACGCAACATGAGCGCGTTCATTGTCGGAAAGCGAGCGCCAGAACATGCGTGCCTGGCTGTAATGATCAGCGAACAGATCGGCGCGAACCCTTAACTTGTCACCCTGTTCATCCGGGCCAGTGGCCGCGGTTGTCGTTGCAAAGCCGGTCATCGGGCATTCGCGCGGACCGCCATCCTCGCCGTGCGCGGCAAGGCTGTTGGGTTCGTAATTCGCGCGCCCTTTCGGCACATTCATCTGCATCTGGCCGTCACGCTGAAAATTCATCACGGGGCATTTTGGCGCATTGATCGGCAGCTGGTGAAAATTGGCGGTGCCCAGACGCGACTTCTGCGTGTCGAGATAGGAGAACAGTCGCCCCTGCAGCAGCGGGTCATTCGAGAAATCAATGCCCGGCACGATATTGGTCGGGCAATAGGCCACCTGTTCGGTTTCGGCGAAGAAGTTGTCGGGGTTTCGGTCGAGCACCATCCGGCCGATAATCCGCACCGGGAGGACTTCCTCTGGAATCAATTTGGTCGAATCGAGCACGTCATAGGGCTGCGCTTCTGCAAATGTCTGATCGAATATCTGAATGCCGAGCTCCCATTCCGGGAAAGCACCGGTGTCGATGGCTTCATGCAAGTCGCGGCGGTGATAATCATTGTCGGCGGCCTGCAGCTTGAGCGCTTCATCCCACAGCGTTGATTGGATGCCGAGCTTTGGTTTCCAGTGAAACTTTACAAAAGTCGCTTTGCCAGCGTCGTTGACCAACTGGAATGTGTGGATCCCGAACCCTTCCATCATCCGCAGCGATCGTGGCAGGGTTCGGTCGGACATCGCCCACATCAGCATATGTGTCGTTTCGGGCATCAGCGACGCCCAGTCCCAGAACGTATCATGCGCGCTGCCTGCTTGCGGATAGCCGGTGTTGGCTTCCATCTTGACCGAATGGATCAGGTCGGGAAACTTGATGGCGTCCTGAATGAAAAATACCGGGATGTTGTTACCGACCAAATCCCAATTGCCTTCACTGGTATAGAATTTAACGGCAAAGCCGCGCACGTCGCGCGGCGTATCCACCGATCCGGCACCCCCGGCCACTGTTGAAAATCGCGTAAACACGGGGGTTTTTGTGCCCTTCGTGAACAGCGCTGCTTTGGTCAGGTCGGAAATGTCGTCGGTCGCCTCGAAATAGCCATGCGCTGCCGATCCGCGCGCGTGGACAATGCGCTCGGGAATGCGCTCGTGATCGAAGTGAAATATCTTTTCACGCAGAACAAAATCCTCGAGCAGCGACGGTCCGCGCGCACCAGATTTCAAGCTGTTCTGATTATCGGAAATACGCAGGCCGTGGTTCGTCGTCAGATGCGTTTCCGCAGCGCCGTGATCGACGTCTATTGCTACCTGCTGATGCGTTTCGCCGCCACTGCCAATAACTTGTGCCGGAACGTCGTTGGCTGTCGTCGGTTTATGCGCCATTACATCGGCTCCTTTCAGCAAAAATGCCCGTCGGAATGGCAACCGCTTCCCATAATCAATGTTCCGTCGGTGCGCTGGCATTCGGGCGGAATGATCAACAACAGGGATACACCACATGTCATCACGCGCACCGCTGGTTCTAGGAAAAAATTGCTGGCGCATCGAGCGGGCAACCCGCGCCGCGATCATCATCGATGCCGATGCGTATTTTAGCATCGCGCGTTCGGCAATGCTCAAAGCAAAGCATCGCATAATGCTTGTCGGGTGGGATTTCGATGCGCGGATCAAGCTCGGTGACAGCAGCAACGACGATGGCCCCGAAACGGTCGGCGAATTCATTTACTGGCTCGTCGAGCGCACCCCGGGATTGGAGGTATTCCTGTTGCGGTGGGACGTCGGCGCCCTCAAATCGATCACGCGGGGATCAACGATCTTCACGGTGCTCAAGTGGATGCGGCACCCGCGGATCCATACCAAACTCGACAGTTCGCATCCGACCGGCGCGTCGCATCATCAAAAGATCGTGTCCATCGATGACTGCTTTGCCTTTTGTGGTGGTATCGACATGACGGGCGACCGTTGGGATACGCGGCGACATCTTGATGACGACCCCGGGCGCACATCGCCCAATGGTAAAGCCTATGATCCCTGGCATGATGCAACCAGCGCATTGCAAGGGCCTGTCGCTGCCGCGCTTGGCGATTTATGTCGCGACCGATGGGCGCGTGCCGGCTGTGCACCGCTTGCGCCGGTGGAGGGTGTTACGGATTGTTGGCCGGACGACCTGATCGCGGATTTCGAGGATGTCGATGTCGCGATCGCGCGTGCCGAACCGGCGATGGGCGATCATCCCGCGTCACTCGAAATCGAGCAGCTTTATCTCGATCAGATCGCGCGTGCGAAACGGTTCATTTATGCCGAGAGCCAGTATTTTGCTTCGCGCCGGATCGCCGAAGCAATGGCACGGCGTCTCGATGAAGCCGACGGCCCCGAAATTGTCGTGATAAACCCGCTCACGGCAAATGGCTGGCTTGAACCCTTGGCGATGGACACAGCGCGGGCGCGCCTTCACGAAACACTGCGCCGACACGACAAGCATGGCCGTTTTCGTATTTACCATCCATTTACCGAGGGCGGGACCGCGATCTACGTCCACGCAAAAATCCTGATCATCGACGACGATACCCTGCGTGTCGGCT
>JAYUQI010000293.1:0-6333 GCA_043756805.1 Sphingomonas sp. | reverse complement strand
GAATTCGGCGCGACCAAGATCGAAGATCTGTCGAACTCGCTGCCCCAGGTGTTCGCCGGTCAGTCGTCAGGCGTTTCGAACGGTGCTGACGGCACGGCCACGGTCAACCTTCGCGGTCTCGGCTCGAACCGTACGGTCGTTCTGATCGACGGCAAGCGCCTTCAGCCCGGAAGCATCGGCGGCAACAGCGCAGCCGATCTTAACTTCATTCCCGGCGCACTCATTTCGCGCGTCGACCTGCTGACCGGCGGTGCATCGGCAACTTACGGTGCGGATGCCGTCGCGGGTGTTGTGAACTTCCAGATGAACCGCAAGTTCAAGGGCCTGCGCCTTGACGCGCAATATGGCTTCTATCAGCACAGCAACAACAACCCGGTTCGCAGCGTCGTAAACAGCCGCTTCACAGCGCCAGAAGGCAACGTCGTCACCGGCGGTGCCTATGACGCGTCGATGGCATTGGGTTCGGGCTTCGATGAAGACCGTGGCAGCTTCGTTGTCTATGCCGGCTATCGTTCGGAAACGGCGATCACGCAGGACAAATATGACTATTCGATCTGCACGCTGAATCCGAGCGGTCAGAACACTGGCACGGTTACCGACTTTGCTTGCGGTGGTTCTGGAACGCCTGCGCGGACGCGTATTGGCGGTATTAGTGCTGCGAACCGTACGCTGGCCGGGCTCCCCGCTGCAGGCAGTTACACGCTAACCGACTCCAACACGCTTATCCCGTTCGTCTCGTTGCGTGATGCGTTCAACTTTGCGCCACTGAATTATTATCGTCGTCCGTCGGAACGCTACAACATGGGTGCGTTTGCCGAATATGAAATCAGCCCCGCGCTGAAGCCGTATCTCGACGTTATGTTCAATGATTACAGCACACAAGCCCAGATCGCACCATCGGGCGCTTTCTTCGGAACTCGCACGGTGAATTGCGACAACCCCTTTCTGACGACAGGTAATACGACTGCAGGTCTCGCAATTTGCGGTGCCAATCTTGGCGTCACTGGCACGACTTCGTCGGTCCTCATCGGCAAGCGTAACGTCGAAGGTGGGCCGCGCTTTAATGACATCGGCTACAACCAGTTTCGCATCGTCACGGGTCTGAAGGGCGATATCAGCGAAGCATGGTCGTATGACGCCTATTTCCAGACGGGCACGATCAAGTTTGCCAACACTTATCGCAACGACGTGTCGTCGGCGCGTATCGATGAGGCACTGCTTGTCACGGGTACACTTGCAAACCCGGTTTGCACCAGCGGCAACGCTTCCTGCGTACCGTACAATGTATTCCAGGCAGGCGGAGTAACTCAGGCAGCCGCAAACTACATCGGTATTCCACTGATTATAACGGGTTCGACACGGGAAACCGTTGTTCAGGGTTCGGTCACGGGTGATCTCGGCGCCTATGGTATCAAGTCACCGTTTGCGGAAAATGGTTTGAGCCTCAACCTCGGTGTGGAACGTCGTACTGAATCGCTGAAGACTCAGCCCGATCTTTCGTACATCAACGGCGACGGTGCCGGTCAGGGTGGCCCAACGCTTCCCATCGACGGTCAATATGCCGTCACCGACTATTTTGGTGAAGTCTCGGTGCCACTTATCAGTGATAAGCCGTTCTTCCAGAACTTGTCAGTGGGCCTTGGTTATCGCCACTCGAAGTATGACGTGCGCGGTGCAACCATCCAGAACTCTACCGACACGTACAAGATCGACGGCAGCTGGTCGCCAATTGAAGACTTGACGTTGCGTGCTTCGTATAACCGTGCGGTCCGTTCGCCAAACATCGGTGAATTGTTCACCAACCAGAGCGTTGGTCTGTTCGCTGGTGAAGATCCCTGCACCGGCGTCGCTGTTGGTGGGCTCGTCAATGGCTTCACTGCTGCTCAGTGCGCCCGGACGGGTGTAACTGCCGCGCAGTTTGGTAATCTTATTCCAAACACCGCACAGCAGTATAATGGCCTCTTTGGTGGCAATCTCAACTTGCGGCCCGAAATTTCGGACTCTTACTCGTTTGGTGCCGTGATCCAGCCAAAGGGCGGTTTCCTCAGCGGCTTGCTGATCTCGGCGGACTACTTCAACATTAAGGTAAAGGATGCCGTTGGCGGTATCGGCGCACAGGTCATTATCGACCAGTGTCTTGCATCAGGCGATCCATTCTTCTGTAACAAGATTTCGCGTGCACCAGCGTCGTCCGGCCCAGCTGCCGGATCGCTCTGGCTCGATGAAACAGGTCGGGTTGATGATCGCACAACCAACACGGGTTCGCTTAAGACGTCGGGGATCGACATCAATGCCGATTACCGCGTCAATCTTGGCGAAAACAAAATCCGCTGGCAGTTCGTGGGAACCTGGGTCGATACCTTGGTTGTCCAGCCGCTGACGAACGGGTTCGATTACGACTGCGCCGGCTATTATGGCATCACGTGCGGCAACCCGAACCCTGAATATCGTTTCAACACCAACGTGAAGTTCACGACGGCCGATAACATCGGCTTCACGGTGCGGTGGCGGTACTTCTCCGGTGTCAAGGTTGACAAACTCAGCCCAGATGTCGACTTGAATCCGGGGAATGCCAAGCCGCTTGGCAACATCGATGAAAAAATCCCGGCGTATAACTATTTCGACTTGCTGTTCTCGCTTCCCATCAAGGATACGGCGACATTCCGTATCGGCGTGAACAACGTGTTCGATAAGGATCCGCCGCTGATCAGCCAGGCAAATCTGGGTGGCTTCGGGAACGGCAACACCTTCCCGGGCACGTATGACCAGCTTGGTCGCTATGTGTTCGTCAACCTGACCGCCGACTTCTAAATCGGGCATCAGTTTGGGTAAAAGATTGGCGGCGGGGCTTCATGCTCCGCCGCTTTTCTTTTGTCCGCAATTTGCCTAGCGATAGCGGATGGATGCTGCCGCCCTTGAACACGAAGCCGATGCTGCCGCAGCGTGCCACGACTTTACATCCGCGCGAGACTTGTTGACGCAAGCGACGCAGGCTGACCCCATTCGGTTCGATCTCTGGCTCAAACTCGCCGCCATGTGCCGCGCGACCGGCGATCCGCATGCTGCGCTCACTGCCGTCGACCGTGCACTTGCGATCCACCCACTCGACTTCACAGCGCTCCTGATGCGCGCAACACAGCTCGAAGCGCTACACGAGCCAGACCGCGCCGGGGAAGCCTTTGGCCGCGCACTCGCGCAAGCCCCCGATGCGCCGCCGCAGCAACTCGACGCTGTCCTCGCGCACGCGGCTCGGCAGTTCGGTGCATGGCAAGGCAATCAAGCCGCAACGCTCCGCGACGCCGTCCCGGATCTGACGCCCAGTATTGATCGCATGATCACCAACGCCGTCCGCCTCACCGCGCCCGATCGCGCGGGGCCAACGCATTATTGTTATCCGGGCCTTCCCGAAATCCCGTTCCATGACCGCACCCGCTTCCCGTGGCTCGCCGCACTCGAAGCCGCAACTGCCACAATTACCGAGGAGTTTCAGACGGTTGCGGCGTCCAACGCGGCCGAGCTGGTGCCCTATATTCAATATCCCGAGACCGTGCCGCTCGACCAATGGCGCACCCTCAACCATAATCGTGACTGGACCGCGATCCACCTTATCGAGCGCGGCCGCATCATCGAAGCCAATGCCCGGCACTGCCCCCGGCTCATGCAATTGCTTCGCACGATACCGCAGCCCGATATTCCCGGCGCTGGCCCCAATGCGATGTTCTCGCTGCTTGCGCCGCATACGCATATCCCGCCGCACACGGGCATCACCAACACCCGCCTCGTCTGCCATCTGCCGCTGCTTGTCCCGCCCGGCTGCTGGTTCCGCGTGGGCGATGTTCGCCATGATTGGATCGTCGGGAAAGCCTGGGTTTTCGACGACACAATCGAACATGAAGCGATGAACCCGAGCGATGCCCTCCGCATCATTCTCATTGTTGATCTCTGGCATCCCGATCTTGACGCGGTCGCGCGCGACGGTGTGGCCGCTGTCATCGGCGCCGGCGGCGGCGTGCACGGTCTATGACGCTCGACGACCGCGCGGCACAGTTGCAGGCGTTGCTCTCGCCGCCCATGCCACTTTCGACGATCAACCGCTGCACCGATTTTGCGCTTGATGCCAATGCCGCGGGTCGTCCCGATCTCTCGATCAATATTCTTACGCCGCTTTCCAAAATTGCGCCGTCGAACCCGCGCGTCTGGCAGATGCTCGGTGTTTCGCATCGCGAGGCGCAGAACAGCGCAGCGGCGCTTGACGCGTTTGCGCGCGCCGCTGCTTTCGCACCGCGCGACAGCCGTATCGCCAATGGCCACGCAACGGCGGCGCTGGAGGCAGGCGTTCCGTCGGCCTCGTTGTTCAAAACCGCGCGTGATCTTGCGCCAAATGATCCCGAACTGCTGCTTTCGACGGTTGCGGCGCTCAATGCAGATGGCCATCATGACGTTGCCGAACCGCTGCTTGCGCGCAATGTTGCCGCCAATCCTGCCTGGATTCGCGGTCATGAGACGCTGGCGACGCTTCGCCTGACGATGTGCGGTGATGATGACTTTGCGCGCAGCTTTGCCGAGGGCGTTGCGCAGCTACCGGTGGAGCGGTCGCTCTATATTGCTTGGCAGCGCGCACTGGCGCAGGCGGGACGCTGGGATGCGGCGCGCGAGGTGATCGAGCAAGCACGATCGAAACTTGGCAATCTGATCGAATTCGATGCCGCAGAAGCCAACATTGCAGCCGAGACCGGTAATAATGTGCTGGCCGAGCCGTTGTTTGCCCGTGCCGTGTCACTCGACGATCCCGGCACGAGGATCAGCCATATCCGCCACTGTCTGCGCACAGGGCGCATCGACGAGGCCGAGGCAATCGCAACCGATGCGCTTGCGCGTCAGTTGCCATCGACGGTCTGGCCTTACTTGTCACTCATCTGGCGGCTGCGCGGCGATCCGCGTGCGGCGTGGCTCGATGGCGCACTGCCCCTGGTGAGCATCATCGATTTGCCGTTCACGGATGCTGAACTGATCGACCTGGCAGCGGCATTGCGGCGGCTGCACATCACGCGCCATCACCCCGCCGAACAATCTGTACGCGGCGGCACGCAGACCGAGGGATTGCTTTTTTTGCGGATCGATCCCGTCATACAGTCGCTGCGTGTGAAGGTGATCCACGCCGTGCGCGGCTATGTCGATGCTCTGCCGCCGTTTGACGCCACGCACCCGTTGCTTGGCACGGCGCGCGGCGATTTGCTGTTCGCGGGCAGCTGGTCGGTGCGTCTCGGCGCGCAGGGTTTCCATACCTGCCACACCCATCCTTTTGGCTGGATCAGTTCAGCGCTTTATGTGTCGTTGCCCGACGCTGATGTCCTGGGCCCGGCACCGGCAGGGTGGCTTGAGCTCGGCGCGTCACCGCCTGACTTGCACCTTGATCTCCCCGCCTATCGCCGCATCGAGCCCAAAGCCGGTCGTCTTGTTCTTTTTCCGTCGACAATGTGGCACGGGACGGTGCCATTTGACGACGGAGAGCGGTTAACCGTGGCATTCGATGTGGCGGTGCCGTCGCGTTAAGAAAATATTGCGAACGTCATGCCGAATGACTTGGCATCGTCAAAAAACTATGTAGCACTACAAGTAATATTGGGGGTGTCTATGCGTTACTTGCCTACTTTGCTCGCGTCTTTGTTGATACTGAGCAGTCCGGCGCATGCGCAACCGGTCAACCCTTCTGCCAACGCGCCCGCATTACGCCCCGCAGCAGATTTCGCCCGGCTCCCCTTTCTCGAATCGCCCGAGCTGTCGCCCGACGGCAGACGTCTTGCGGCGCGTGTCAGCGCCAGTGGTCAGCAAGCGCTCGCGGTTCTCAACCTGTTTGAAAAAACAAAGCCGCTGCTGGTGCCGATCGGGACGAATGATCTGCTGTCATGGGACTGGGTCAACGACGATTGGTTGGCGATCCGTATCGGTAATGTCAGCAAAGTCGAAGGCGTAGACTTTTACGTCACCCGCATCGTCGGTATCCCTGCCACAGGCGGCAAGGCAGTGCCGATTTCGTTCAGGAAGGGTGGCCAAACTGCCGACATCGTCTGGCGCGCGACCGATGGTTCGCCGCGGATCATCATGTCTATGCAAAAGTCGATTTATAACGATGGCGATTTCTGGCCTGACGTCGATGAAGTCGATATTTCTACGGGCAGGACGCGATTGCTGGTCGCGGGTCGCGTCAACATCATGCGCTGGTTTGTCGATCCGGCGGGCGCGGTGCGCATGGGCGTCGGTTAAGAAGACAGCAGCCGGACGTCGAAGCTGCTGTATCGCCCAAACCAGAATGCGCCGTTCCGTGTTGTCGAC
>JAYUQI010000292.1:0-6439 GCA_043756805.1 Sphingomonas sp. | reverse complement strand
GACATCATAACTGTCTTTCAGCGAAATCTGTTCATAGCGCATGTCGTCATTCCCTATCGCCCGACCGTCCGGACATTGACGGCATGTCGCATCACGGTGCACTGCGGCGATACGCAATGTTCCGCATACGCAATCTTCCTAAGGGTCGTTGCGCATACCGATAGCAGCGGTGCGCCGCCGCATCCGGAATACCCCTTAGTTACGGCGATCGCGCAACGTCCTAGGCCGGTTGCGACATTACAGGAGACACGCGATGAAATCGATATTGCTTCATGTTCACGGCGACGCCGGGCAACAAGCGCGGGTAGCAGCGGCAGTCGCAATCGCAAACGCGACTTCGGGACGGATTCAGTGCCTGCAGGTGACACCCATGTCGTCCTACGTCGTGGCCGAGCCCTTTGGCGGGATGTTCATGGTTTCGTCGCTTTACGAAGCACTGGAAAAGCAGAATATGGCAAACCGTGGAGCCGTCGAGGCGCAGCTGAAGGACGCGGGCGTGACGGCGGACTGGTCCGACTTTGACGGCGGTGTTGCGCAATCCATCGTCAGCCGCTCACGGCTGGCCGACGTCATCGTGCTAAGCCAGGCCGATTATGAGCGCGGCCAAGGGCTGCAACCAATTCCGATCGTCGCGGACGTAGCGCTGAGCGCGCGAACCCCGGTCCTTGCGGTGCCGGTCGTTGCAACCGCGCCGATCCGTCTGAATGGCACCGTTGCCATTGCATGGAACGGATCGCCCGAAGCAGCGACGGCAGTGCGCGCGTCCCTGCCGCTCCTGCGCCTTGCCAGCGCCGTTGTTGTCATGACAGTCGACGGGGATGGCAGCGATTATCCCTCGAAAACCGCCATCGATTATCTTGCGCTGCACGGGATCGCCGCCACGCATCGCAATGCCGCTTCCAACGGCAATGGCATTGGTCCTGCGCTTATCGACACAGCCAAGTCGCTCGACGCAGCGTATGTCGTCATGGGTGCCTACGGCCATTCACGATTCCGTGAAGCGCTGCTTGGCGGGGTGACGCGGTCGATGCTGGCGCACAGTCCGGTGCCCTTGCTGCTGGCACACTGACACGGTGTCGGCTGATCACAGGCCCCACAGCCACCACCACTGTGCACGGTCAAAAAAGCGCCAGACGACTGCCACGAACAGCACGGTGCCGATCAAAGCAAAAATGGCGCTGGGTCGCCGCGACCTGAGATTATTGTCCATCATGACCCGACTATCCGCCGTCCCCGCGTCAAGCGACATAGGGAATTGTCCGTATTGAGCGAACCCGGCCCAAGCTGTTCAGTGACAGCATGACCAAACGAATTGCCATCATCGACGGCCATCCCGATCCGGATCGCGCCCGCTTTGTCCATGCGCTTGCCGACGCTTATGCCGACGGTGCGGTAGCCGGGGGGCATGACATCCGCCGGATTGAAGTCTCGCAACTCAACTTTCCGGTCCTGCGATCACGCAAGCAATGGACCGACGAGCCCTTGCCCCCTTTGCTCGAAGAGCCACAGGCGGCGATGGGCTGGGCGGATCATATCGTTATCTTCTATCCGCTGTGGCTGGGCGACGTCCCTGCCCTGCTCAAAGCGTTCCTCGAACAAGTCCTGCGTCCCGGCTTCGCCATGACCGAAGGTGTTCGGCCCAAGGCACTGCTCAAAGGCAAGTCGGCGCATGTCGTGGTCACGATGGGGATGCCGGGCTTTTTTTACGCCACGTTCTACCGCGCCCACAGCCTGAAATCGCTTGAACGCAACATCCTGAAATTCGTGGGGATCAGCCCCGTAACGCACACGATTATCGGCGCTGTTGATTCCAGCGCCGAGACGCGGACCGGCTGGCTCGAGGAAATAGCAGGCGCGGGTGAGGCAGCGCATTGACCTGGTGGCTCGCAGTGCCATTACACTGATGAGCAGAGCATCGAAAGAACGGAGCGCGCAAGTGAGTGGGGCGACAGACCTCGAAGCGCGCGAAGCGCTGCTGCGGTCGATTATCGCGACGGTGCCCGACGCCATGATTGTCGTTGATGATCATGGCAAAATCCTGTCCTTCAGTGCCGCCGCCGAAACCATGTTCGGTTATAGCGAAACCGAGATTGTTGGCCAGAATGTGCGCGAACTGATGCCCACGCCGGATCGTGAGCGCCACGACGGGTATATGCACGCCTATATGACGACGGGCGTGCGCAAGATCATCGGCATTGGCCGCATCACGGTGGGCCAGCGCCGTGACGGCTCGACCTTTCCGATGGAATTGGCGATCGGTGAAGCCAAGACCGATCATAGTCGCGTTTTTACAGGCTTCATCCGCGATCTCACGCGACGTCAGGAAGCCGATGTCCGGTTAGAGGAGTTGCAGGCTGACCTTGCCCATGTCTCGCGCGTCAGTGCGATGGGGACGATGGCGACATCGCTCGCGCACGAACTCAATCAGCCGCTGACGGCGGTCGCGAATTATGTCGAGGCCGCGCGCGACCTCCTTGCCGATCCCGACGCCGGAAACATCGAAATTGTCCGCGAGGCATTGGACGATGCCGCAAAACAAGCCGTGCGTGCGGGGCAGATCGTGCGGCGTCTGCGCGATTTCATATCGCGTGGCGAAACCGAAATGCGGATCGAAAGCCTGCGCGCGCTGATTACCGAGGCAAACGCCCTCGCGCTGATCGGGATCAAGGAACTGGGCATCGACGTGCGCGTGACCATCGACCCGCGAATCGACAAGGTCTTGGTCGACCGGGTTCAGGTGCAGCAAGTTCTCGTCAACCTGATCCGCAATGCCATCGAAGCGCTTGCGCATAGCGACAACCGGCATCTGTCGATCAACGCCGTTCCCGACGCCGACGATATGGTGCAGGTCAGCGTCACAGACACTGGCCCGGGTCTCGACGCCGATGTCGCCAGCCGACTGTTTCAGCCATTCGTCAGCACGAAGACCGGCGGGATGGGCCTTGGCCTGTCGATATGCCAGACCATTGTCGAGGCGCACGGCGGCCGCATCTGGCTCGACTGTCCTGCAAGCGGCGGCACCACATTTCGATTTACGCTTGTCGCCTCGAATCAAGAGACTGACCATGACCGCTGACCGTCTCGTTTATCTCGTCGATGATGACGAAGCGGTTCGTCGTTCGACAAGTTTCATGCTCAAGACATCGGGGTATAAGGTCGAGACCTATGTTTCGGGCATAGCTTTCCTGAAAGACGCGCGCCACGCCGAGCCAGGGTGCGTCCTGCTTGACGTCCGCATGCCGGAAATGGACGGGCTTGCGGTCCAAAAGGAACTCAAGGCGCGCGGCATCGACCTGCCCGTCATTGTCATGACCGGTCACGGCGACGTGTCGGTTGCGGTCGAGGCGATGAAGGCGGGCGCGGTCGATTTCATCGAAAAGCCTTTCGAGAAGGCGATCCTGCTCGCCGCCCTTGACGACGGGTTCGGACGCATCGAGCTTTCGGGACGTCGCGCCGAGCGCGCGGCGCTGGCCGCGATCCGGCTGGAAGCCTTGACGCCGCGCGAACGCGATGTGCTGCGCGGGCTGGTCGATGGCCTGCCCAACAAGACGATCGGCTATGACCTCGGCATTTCGCCGCGCACCGTCGAAATCCACCGCGCGCATCTGATGACCAAACTGGGTGTACGCAGCCTGTCCGAAGCGCTGCGCATTGCCTTTGCCGCCGGCTGGGCCGAGCCAATTACGTAAAGCTGATGGGCGGTTACGCCAATCGGCGAAGCACTGCGGGCAACAGATCAGGCAGATCGTCGGCAATCAACCCCGGACCGAATGCCTCGGCAGACGCACCATGAATCCAGACGGCAGCGGCGGCGGCATAAAACGGCTCCATCCCCTGCGCCATCAGGCCGACGACAATGCCCGCCAGAACGTCGCCCGATCCAGCCGTTGCAAGTGTTGGCGGGGCGTTTTTGTTGACAATGACACCGCCATCGGGTGCCGCAATCACCGTCTCGGCACCCTTCAGGATCACCACGGCGCCGCTTAGCTGCGCGGCAAGCGAAGCGCGTTCGACTCTTGAGCCTTCAACATCGAAGACACGGCCGAATTCGCCCTCATGCGGCGTCAGGACGCAATGCTCGCTCAGTCCGTCAAACAGTGCTGCTGGACCGTCCGAAAAACTCGTCAGCGCATCGGCATCAAGAACCGTCGGCAACCCCGTCGCCAACATCTTCCGAACGTTGCCACGGGTGGTCTCGTCAATCCCCGCGCCGGGGCCGATCAACAGCGCAGCAAACTTGCCATCGCGTAGCAACGACGCGAGGCCGCGCTCGTCAGCGACCGGATGCACCATGATGCTTGTGAGCGCAGACGCATAGATCGGAAACGCAATTTCGGGCACGGCCACCGTGACGAGTCCCGCACCGATGCGCGCAGCGGCACGAGCAGCCAGCCGCGCCGCTCCCGTCTTGGGATAGCCGCCGACAATCAGGGCGTGGCCGCGATCATATTTGTGCGCATCACGTGACAGAACCGGCAATCGGCCACGCCACAAGTCAGGGTTATTGTCATCGCAGCGAACAGCCATCAATGCGCCAGTATCAGCGGCACCGCCGAGCGCAATAGCATTGACCGCGATATCTCCCCCGCCAATGCTGACCCTAAACCGCCGTTCCGACGAGTCGACCGATCGCTGCCGTCAGCGCCATCGCCAGGGCGCCCCAGAATGTTACGCGCAGCACCGCCTTGCTCATCGGTGCGCCACCTGCGCGAGCAACAAGATGGCGCTCTTTGTGGATGTGCAGTCGTGTCATGATCAAATCCAATCCGCGTTGCGATTATCGGCTTGTCGCCCCGCAACGGGTATCAGGCAAACTACGGAGTCTGGCGCTGCGCTAGTCTGCGGATTTGTTCCCGGTCATTTCGGCTTTTGGATTGGAGCCATAAGCGTTGTCACTGATCATGCCGGGCTGGACCAGCAAGACCAGCAAGACCACCGAACCAAGCAAAAGCGCCAGTGCCGGAATAACGCCCTGCGATCCCGAATCCACGCTGATCAACCACGCACCATAGGGAAGGCCGAACAACAGCATCCACCCGCCCGAGCGGCCAATATCGTGCAGCCGCCGGATGCCGACCGTGGCCGCCGGAACGAGCAGGATCAACGTCATTATGAGCGTGAACGGCCCCATGCCAACACCAAGCGGTGCTTGTGATGTCGCTGCATCAATATAGCCCGTAAGCATCTGCACGATCATCGCGGCGAGCCAGAACAGCCAGAATTCGGTCCGCCGCGAGCGGCCCGCTACATCTGTCATCCGACGGAATGGCACCAAAATCCATCGCATCATATATTCCAATCGGTTTAGTTACGCGGCGCTTGTCGGCGATAGCTGAGCGCTTCGGCAACATGAATACGCCTGACATCGGCGCTGCCGCCAAGATCGGCGATCGTCCGCGCCACCCGGAGGATGCGGGTATAACCGCGCGCCGACAAGCGCATCGCTTCAGCAGCTTGTGCCAGCAACCGTCGTCCGGGCTCGTCGGGCGTAGCATGCTCCTCGAGCAGCTTGCCATCGACTTCGGCATTGGTGCGTGGGCCATCAGGGCCATAGCGCGAAGTCTGAACCGCACGTGCAGCGGCGACCCGCGCACGGACTTCGGCACTGCCCTCGGCAGGCGGTGGCAGAACGAGGTCGGCAGCGCTGACGGCTGCAACATCGACATGCAAATCGATTCGATCCAGCATCGGCCCCGATACTTTCGCCTGATAATCAGCGGCACAGCGCGGCGCCCGCGAACAAGCGAGCGCGGCGTCGCCCAGATGCCCGCAACGACAGGGATTCATCGCCGCAATCAGCTGCACCCGCGCCGGAAACGTCACATGCGCATTGGCCCGCGCCACACTAACGGTGCCGGTCTCGAGTGGCTGACGCAGCGAATCGAGCACCGCGCGCTGGAATTCGGGCAACTCGTCGAGAAACAGGACGCCGAGATGCGCCAGACTGACTTCCCCCGGCTTCACTTTCAACCCGCCGCCCGTCAGCGCCGCCATCGAAGCGCTGTGATGCGGTGCGCGGAACGGCCGCGTCCGGACCAGCCGTCCGTTGTTCAGCGCCCCCGCAACGCTCGCCACCATCGACACTTCAAGCGCTTCGGCAGCGGTCAGATCGGGCAGTATGCCCGGAAGGCATGACGCCATCAGCGATTTTCCCGCACCCGGTGGCCCGCACATCAACAGATTATGGCCACCCGCCGCCGCGATCTCCAATGCACGTTTGGCAGTCTCTTGCCCCTTTACCTGACGCAAGTCGGGACCGTGCTCGCGCTCGTCGGCAACACCGGCGGCAGGCGGCGGCAACAGCGCTTGTCCCTTGAAGTGATTGAGCAAGCTCAACAGGTCGGGCGCCGCGATCACTTCGACTTGCCCCGCCCATGCGGCTTCCGAACCCTGCACTGCCGGGCATACCAGCCCGCTCCCGATTTCGGACGCATGAAGC
>JAYUQI010000291.1:0-18851 GCA_043756805.1 Sphingomonas sp. | reverse complement strand
CTTCCATGTTGCCGGTGTCGGGCGCGGAACAGTTGAACACTTCGCTGCCCCAGCCGATCCGCCCCATTTCCTCGGCACACAGCGCATATTCGAGGTTGCTGAGGCCCGGGCCTTCGAACTCGAAGCTGTCGTCGACATGCACACGGCCCGACGTCGGTGGCATGAACAGGTTCCAGATGCCCGCCGCCTTCGCGCGCGCTTTTTCTTCCTCGACCACGGCGAGCACTTTCCAGCGTGAGCCCTCGGCTTGCTGGTCATAATAATCCTGTGCGCGCGGGAAAACATGCGCGGCCATATGATCGCGCACCCGGTCGCGCCAGTAACGCTGACGCTCTGTAAGGTCGAAATCCATGCGCGCTCTCCTTTACGCCAAAAACTTTACGTAGACGTCAAGCCTATGCCCCTGCGAATCCAGCTTTGCCTAGCCCTTTTGTGCAGACGCTACGGCAAGCGCGGCAACCCGCGCGTCATGTTCGGCCTGACCGAACGGAAACCGGAGGAATACGGCCGTTGCAATCGCCGCCAGCGTCAGTGTCGTGAGGATAAAATAGAGATTCATCGCGTCGAGGACATCCCCCTGCACCTGTCCGACTGCGGCCTTTTCGGGAAATGCGGCGAGCGACAGCAGCAGGCCGGTAACAAGAATACCGAGTCCCGTGGCCGTCTTTTGCATGAACAGCGTGCCGGCAAAAAACAGGCCTTCTTCGCGACGACCCGTCTGCTCTTCGGAGGCTTCGACGACATCGGACATCATTGACCCACTGATGATGAGCGCACCGATCCCTGCCGCCGTGCCAATGGTGTTCAACACCAGGAACATCGGCAGCAGCATCGGCGAACCGGGTTCGGGAAACAGTCCGAGCAGGCGCAGCGTATAGGTGGATACGATAAAAATTGCCGAAACAATCGAGAGCAGTGCCGCTGCATGCACTTTCCCCAAAGCGCGCGCCAGCGGCGTCACCACGAAAAAGATCGCGACCATCCCGCCGAACAGCGCACCGGCGTAAATCAGCAGCTCACCCGAACTGAACTGCCAGACATAGTTCAAATTATATTGCGAGATGGCAAAGCCCACGCCCTGATTGGTGTAGCCGAAAACGCCCGCGATCATCAGGATGATGAACGCCCGGTTTGACAGCGTCGTGCGCATCTCGCTGACAATCACGCCGACCGGCTGTGCCTCGATCCGCTTGAGCGGCGGCTTCGCCAAACGGCGATGCGTGCCCAGCGCCGAAGCCAGCACGGTCACAGCCATGACGACCGCGCCGAACAGGCCGTAAGCCTGAAATCCTGCCGCTGCGCTCGGTCCCGACATCTGCGTCAGGAACACGCCATAGGCCAGCATCAGCATCGCCAACCCGCCAAGCCATCCGAACAGAAAGCGATAGCGCAGCACGGCAGTCCGCTCATGATAATCGAGCGTCATTTCAGGGGCCATCGCGAGCGACGGCACTTCATTGGTGGCAATCGCGGCGCGCGCAATGATTGCGGTCACGAGGAGCCAGCCCATTACCATCGGCCCGGTGCCTTCGGGCGGATGCCAGAGCAACAACCAGCTGAGCGCAATCGGCAACGCTGATGCATAAAGCCACGGATGCCGCCGCCCCCAGCGCGTATGCGTCCGGTCGCTCAGCACGCCGATTACGGGATCGA
The DNA here is from genome assembly GCA_043756805.1 of Sphingomonas sp. GTDB lineage: Bacteria > Pseudomonadota > Alphaproteobacteria > Sphingomonadales > Sphingomonadaceae > Sphingomonas_O. The sequence goes on along the minus strand of JAYUQI010000291.1, from coordinate 17,198 downwards.
TCATCGCATCGAAAACCAGCGCGACAGCAATCACCAGCCCCACAGTCCCGGCGGGCAAACCCACGACTTGATTGTAATAAAGCAGGAGGAACGTCGAAAAACCGTTTTCCTTGATGCCATAAGCGATGGCGCCGATGCCATAGGCGATCTTGGTCGCAAACGGGACGTGGTCGGCCGAATGTACAGTCATCAACGAGTCACTCCCAAGAGAGGCACGATGGGTGGCGTTTCCTCGGCGGTCAACTGCCGCTACGGAAAGGGGGGTGACCGAAAAGCTGCTTGCCGTGAACGTAAAGCAGGCATAGCTTTGCAAACAAATCCGGCATTTTGTAGGAGAGTCGCCCGTGAGCAATACCACGCCCGATCTGGAAATCTTCCGCGCGGAAACCCGCGCCTGGCTGGAGGCAAATTGCCCCGCCGAAATGCGCGAGCCGGTGCGCGACGAGAGCGATGCCTGCTGGGGCGGGCGCAACCCGGCCTTCAAGTCACCCGCGCAAAAGCAGTGGATGGACGTGATGGCGGCCAAGGGCTGGACCGTGCCCGACTGGCCCAAAGCCTATGGCGGCGCGGGCCTGACGCCCGAACAATCGAAAATCCTGCGGCAGGAAATGCAGTCGCTCAAATGCCGTTCGCCGCTGTCGAGCTTCGGCATCTGGATGCTCGGACCGGCGTTGCTGCAATTCGGCACCGAAGAACAAAAGGTCCATTATCTGAACCAGATCGCACGCGGCGAAATCCGCTGGTGCCAGGGCTATTCGGAACCGGGTTCGGGCAGCGACCTCGTCTCGATGCAGACCTTTGGCGAGGACAAAGGCGATCATTGGGTCGTCAACGGCCAGAAGATCTGGACGTCCTACGCCGACAAGGCCGACTGGATTTTCTGCCTTGTCCGCACCGACAAGACGAACAAATATCAGGGCATCAGCTTCCTGTTGTTCGACATGAAGACACCCGGCGTGACGACCAAGCCGATCCTGCTGATCAGCGGCAACTCGCCCTTTTGCGAAACATTTTTCGACAATGTCGTCGTGCCCAAGGACCAGATCGTCGGCGAATTGAACCGCGGCTGGGACGTTGCCAAATATCTGCTCGGTCATGAGCGTGAAATGATTTCGGGTGGTGGCCTCGGCACCGACATGATGTCGATCGGCGCGCAGTTTGCCCAGGTGGCGGGCGAGGAACCTGTCCTCCGCGCCGACATGGCCGACTTCGACGTCGAGGTCATGGCGTTCCGCGCGATGAGCGAGAAGTTTGTCGACGAAATGAAAGCGGGCAAATCGCACCCCGCGCAGCCCAATATGATGAAATATGTCGGCACCGAACTGAACAAGCGTCGGCACGAACTGATCATGGCGGCGGGCGGCTCCGAAGCGCTCGAATGGGACAGCGAAGGATCACGCGGCGGCGCCAAAGCGCGCGGCTGGCTGCGCACGAAAGCGAACAGCATCGAAGGCGGCACGTCTGAAGTGATGCTTGGTGTCGTTGCGAAACGCATCCTCGATTTGCCGGGGGCGTGATGGACGAAGTGTACCTAAGTGAAGAAAGCGAGGCTGTTCTTCAAACAAAGATGTTAGAAAGCGTTCTGATGGCGTTAGTCGCAGAAATGTTGCGCCATTCAGCTAACCCCCAAGATTGCCTCGATTCCTTAACGAAGAGTGCACTTGAAGTCGTTCAAGGACGGGTCTCAGCAAATGATCCGAAAGTCGAGGATTACGCTCGACGCAAAGCAGTCGCTCTGACCGAGAAATTCATGGACCAGTTCCAACTGGGAAACAAATAATGCCCCTTTACCTGAACGAAGATCAGACCATGCTCCGCGACACGGCCAAGCCGTTCATCGCCGACGCCGCCCCCGTCAAACATCTCCGCAGCCTTCGCGAAGACGCGACCGGCTTTTCGCGCGATCTGTGGAAGCAATTCGCCGAAATGGGCTTCACCGGCATCCTCGTGCCCGAAGCGCATGGCGGGATGGGCATGGGCCATGTCGAGGCCGGGATCGTGCTCGAGGAAATCGGCCGCAACCTGACGCCGTCGCCGTTCCTGACCACCGCCGTCGCCGCTGTCGAAGCCCTGAAAGCCAGCGGGCGGTTGTCCGAGGAATGGCTCCCCAAAATCGCGGCGGGCGACGCCATCGTTGCGCTCGCGATCGATGAAGGCGCGAAGCACCGCCCCGAGACGACCGCGCTGAAAGCCGAACGCTCGGGCAATGGTTTCAAACTGTCGGGCACCAAAGCGTTTGTCCTCAACGGCCATGTCGCCGACATGATGATCGTCGTCGCGCGCACCGCCAGCACCGCGGGCGACACGGATGGGCTGACCCTTTTTGCAGTGCCCAAGGATGCAGGCCAGACTGCCGATCCGCGCCGCCTCGTCGACTCGTCGCTCGCCAGCCACGTCACGTTCGATGGCGTCGAGGTCGATGCCGACGCCGTCATCGGTGACGTCGATGGCGGCTGGTCAGTGCTGACCAAGCTGCTTGACGCGGGCCGCGTTGGTGCCGCCGCCGAAATGATCGGTGTCGGCAGTGCGGCGATGGATATGACGGTCGATTACCTCAAGCAACGCAAGCAGTTCGGCAAGCTGATCGGCGAGTTTCAGGCGCTGCAACACCGCGCCGCGCATCTCTACGGCGAAATGGAAGTCGCGCGCGCGACGGTCCTCAAGGCGCAGCAACTGCTCGACGCCGCTGATCCCCGCGCCGAAATTGCCGTCGCGGTTGCCAAGGCCAAAACCGGCAAAGCCGTCCGCCTGTCGGTCCAGGAAGGTATCCAGATGCACGGCGGCATCGGCATGACCGACGAATATGACATCGGCCTGTTCATGAAACGCGACCGCGCGCTCGAGGAATTTTTCGGTGATGCGCGCTACCATGCCGAACGCGTCGCGCGGATGAGCGGCTACTGATGCTCGACACCGAGACGTTCGATGCGCTCATAGAAACCGTCGAGCGGTTCGTTACCGAACGCCTGCGCCCTGCCGAAGCTGAAGTCGCGGAGAGCGACGATATTCCTGCCGACCTCGTTGCGGAAATGAAAGCCCTCGGTCTGTTCGGGCTGTCGATTGACCCCGACTATGGCGGGCTTGGCCTGAACATGCTCGAGGAAGTCAAAGTCGGCATGGCGCTGGGCAAAACGTCGCCCGCGATGCGCTCGACCTTCGGGACCAATGTCGGCATCGGATCGCAGGGGTTGGTCATGGCAGGCACCCCCGACCAGAAGGCCAAATGGCTCCCCGGCATTGCCTCGGGCGAGATCATCACGAGTTTCGCGCTCACCGAACCCGACGTCGGCTCCGACAGCGCGAACGTCAAAACCCGCGCGGTCCGCGATGGCAATCAGTGGCGGCTCAGCGGCACCAAACGCTACATCACCAATGCCGACCGTGCGCATCTGTTCACGGTCATGGCGCGCACCGGCGAACCCGGCGCAAAGGGCGTCTCGGCGTTCCTCGTCCCCGCCGATTCGCCGGGCCTGCGCGTCGGCATCCCTGAAAAGAAAATGGGGCAACAGGGCGCGCATGTCTGCGATGTCCATTTCGATGACGTTCCCGTGCCCCCTGAAAATATGCTCGGCGCGGAAGGCGAAGGCTTCAAGGTCGCGATGCGCGTGCTTGATCGCGGGCGGCTGCATATCGCGGGTGTCTGCGTTGGCGCAGCGGAGCGCCTGATTGCGGACTCGGTCGCTTATGCCACCACGCGCATCCAGTTCGGCAAGCCAATCTCGGAGCATCAGCTGATCCAGGGCATGATCGCCGACATGAAAACCGAAATGCTCGCGGCCAAGGCGCTCGTTCTGCAAACGGCAGCGGACAAAGACGCCGGAGCAAATGTGACGATGGAAGCTGCCGCTGCCAAATATTTTGCCTCCGAAATGGTCGGTCGCGTGGCCGACAAGGCTGTGCAGATTTTCGGCGGTGCGGGCTATATTGCTGATTACGGGATCGAACGCTTTTACCGCGACGTCCGCATTTTCCGGATTTACGAAGGCACCAGCCAAATACAGCAGCTGATCATCGCGCGCGAAACAATTAAAAGGGGCGGATAACATGGACGCAGCAAAACTTTTCCGGCTTGATGGCCGCGTTGCCCTCGTCACGGGCGGGTCGCGCAGCATCGGCAAATGGATCGCCGAAGGGTTCATCGCCCAAGGTGCGAAAGTTTATATCACCTCGCGCAAGGCTGACGTCTGCTTTGCCACCGCCGAAGAACTCGGCCCCAATTGCATTGCCCTGCCGCAGGATGTGTCGACCGTCGCTGGCTGCAAGGCACTCGCGGCACAATTCGCCGAGCATGAAAAATCGCTCGACATCCTCGTGAACAATGCCGGTGCGGCATGGGGCGCATCGTTCGAGACGTTCGATGAAAAGGGCTGGGACAAGGTCATGGACCTGAACGTCAAATCACCTTTTTTCTTAACGCAGGCGCTGCACGAACATCTCAAGGCCGCTGCGCGTGCCGATCGCCCGTCGAAAGTCATCAACATTACCTCGGTCGATGGCCAGCGGCTCAATCCGTGGGACACCTATAGCTACCAGACGTCGAAAGCCGCGCTGATTTATCTGACCAAGCGCATGGCTGCGCGCCTCGTGACGGATCACATCAATGTCACGTCGCTTGCGCCCGGTGCTTTTCCGTCAGACATGAACCGCGCCGCACGCGATCATGGCAGCGAAGTGGCAAAGGGCATTCCGGCGGGCCGCATCGGCGACCCTGAAGATATGGCCGCAGCTGCGATTTTCCTCGCAAGCCGCGCAGGTGATTATGTTGTCGGCGATACGCTCACGGTGGATGGCGGGCTGGTCAATGCTGCCTTGGGAACGAGCATCGACGCTTAGCGTTTGATGACTTTTGATTGATCCATATCGCTCGTCATTCCCGCGGAGGCGGGAATCCAACGCCCACTATCGAGCCTCGGGCGTTGGCCCAGTATAGGGTCGGATCATCCCCCCGGACATCCTTGTCCCTGTAGGGACTGGACAATCCTGCACGCCTGCGCGGGGGGGGGCACTTTGACCGTCACCCTAATGTCATCACGCTCTAAGCAGCCGTCCACCCGCCATCGACGGAGAGGTTTGCCCCCGTGATCTGCGCCGCGGCGTCCCCGCACAGGAACAGCGCCAGCGCCGCGACCTGCTCGGGCGTCACGAACTGCTTGGTCGGCTGCGCATCGAGCAGGACATCATTGATCACCTGATCGCGCGTCAGGCCGCGTGCCTTCATCGTATCGGGAATCTGGTTTTCGACGAGCGGCGTCCACACATAACCCGGCGAAATGCAGTTCGATGTAATCCCCATCGTCGCCACTTCGAGCGCGACTGTCTTGCTGAGGCCGACAAGGCCATGTTTGGCCGTGACATAGGCCGACTTGTTCGGGCTCGCGACGAGCGAATGCGCCGACGCCGTATTGATGATCCGCCCCCATTTCTTCGCTTTCATCGCCGGCAGCGCCAGCCGAATCGCATGGAATGCCGCCGTCAGGTTGAGCGCGATGATCAGATCCCATTTGGCCACGGGAAACGCATCAACCGGCGCGACATGCTGGACGCCGGCGTTGTTGATCAGGATGTCGACACCACCGAAAACCTCGCCAACCGTTTTCATCATCGCTTCGATGGCATCGACCTTGGTCAGGTCGGCATCGCTGTAATGCGCCTTTGCGCCCGACAGCGCTTCGAGACCGACGCGCTCCGCTTCGATTGCGGCGGCATCGCCAAAGCCGTTGATGACGACGTTTGCCCCTTCGGCCGCCAGCGCTTTGGCATAGGCAAGGCCGATCCCCGACGTGGATCCCGTGACGAGTGCCGTTCTACCCGACAAAATCATACCAAATCCTCCCGATCATTTGCCAATAGCTGTCACATGCGATGTGCGCTCGATGACGCGTCTACCGCGGTGTCAGGTCGAACGCCGCTGTCTTTCCATCAACGATATTTTTCGCGACCAGTTCCGAATGGCTGATCGAGGCCGCGACATCATTTTGCCCGGCATCCCAATGCTCGGCCATTGTCCGTCCCGAAAATTCATAATCGCGCGCGCCGCCTTCCCACGCATTGGCGCGGTAGATGAGCTGCACGACGTTGACCGGAAACTCTTGCGCCAGTGCGGCAAGCGCTTTCACGTCGGCATCGTCACTCAAATCCTTCGGCAATTTGCCGAGAACCTTGCGGATCGTTTCGCGCTCTTTGCGGAGTTTAAGCAGCGCATCGCTCACCTGCCGCGTCCGGCTTGAAAAGCGGATTTCCTTTTCGCGCGCCATCACATCCATGATCGTGTGCGGCATTGCGGCCGACGCCGAAAACAGATCGACCTGAAAAACGAGGCAAGCCGCATCCTGCGTATCGAGAACATGCTGGAGCGGCGTGTTCGACACGAGGCCACCGTCCCACCAGAACTTTCCGTCAATCTCGACCGGCGGCAGGCCCGGGGGCAGCGCGCCCGACGCCATGATGTGGCGCGCATCGAGCCGTTCGTGCGCTGTGTCGAAATAATGGAAATTGCCGCTTTCGATCTCGACCGCGCCGACCGCGAGCCGGACCGGGCCATCATTGAGCAAATCCCAGTCGACGAGATCATCGAGCGTCCCCGCCAGCGCTGACGAATCATAGAAACTCATCGCTTCGGGCGTCTGCGGCAGCGCCAACAACGGTGACAGCATGCGCGGGCTGAAAAACCCGGGCACCCCGATTGTCGCGACAACACCCGCCGACCACAGATGCAGCAACTCACGCGACAGATCATTCTGCCAGATCGGAAAACTGGGCAGCGAGGCGCTCGACCGGTCCCAGAATTTGCGCAGCTGCGCCACGCGCTTTTCGGGCGGATTGCCGGCAATAATTGCGGCATTCACGGCACCAATCGAAATCCCCGCAACGCGGTCGATCTCGATCCCGGCACCGTCAAGCGCCTCGTAAACTCCGGCCTGATACGAACCGAGCGCGCCCCCGCCCTGCAGCACCAGCGCGACCTGATCAGGCAGCGGCATTGCAGCGGCACGGCGGGATTTGCGAATCTTCGGGTCTGCTTCAACCATGACCAGCTTATATTGCAGTGCAGCAAACTTGTCCAAGCCGAACTTTGCGCTAAACCGGGCGCAACAGGAGACCATGATGCGCCTCGACGACGAGCAGGAAAGCGGCAATTTCGAAATCCAGGCGCCGGGTTCGTCGCAGGCCGGGTTCGGCGGCGGCGGCGGATTGGGGCTGCTCGGCATGATCGTGCCGTTTGTTTTCAGCCGCTTCGGCTGCGGCGGTCTCGCGGTGCTCGGGGTGGTTGTGCTCCTGTTCAGCGGTTTCGGCGGCATCGGATCGATGGTCACCGGCGGCGGATCGACCAGCGCCCCGCACGAACAAACCACGCCCGGCCAGCTTAGCGAAATCCAGCGCACCTCGCTCAAAGTCCTTGGCTCGACCGAGCGCCGCTGGAGCGAAATCTTCGCCGCCTCCGGACAGCGCTACACGCCAACGACGCTTGTCTTCTACAGCCGCAACGGCCAGTCGGGCTGCGGCGCGGCGCAATCCGCCATGGGGCCATTCTACTGCCCCGCCGACCGCAAAATCTACATCGACACCCAGTTTTTCGAGGAAATGAAAAGCCGCTTCAACGCGCCCGGCGATTTCCCGATCGGCTATATCATCGCGCATGAAGTCGGCCATCATATCCAGAATCTCGACGGCACGGCCGACCAGGTGAACCGTGCCCAGCAACGCGCCAGCCGCGCTCAGGGCAACGCCTTGCAAGTCGCAATGGAGTTGCAAGCCGATTGCTATGCCGGCGTCTGGGCGGCGAACGACAAGAACCTTCTCGAACTGGGCGATGTTGAGGAAGGCCTCGGCGCCGCGCAAGCCATCGGCGACGATACATTGCAGCGCGCCGCCGGGCAGCGCCCCGTGCCCGAAAGTTTCACGCACGGATCATCGGCGCAGCGCCAGTTATGGCTGACGCGCGGGCTGCAATCGGGCGATCCCGCGCAGTGCAACACGTTCGGGTAGGGCTTAGCGCGCGATGACTTTCGATTGACCCATACCTTCCGTCACCCCCGCGAAGGAGTATAGGGTTGTCCATGCCCCGCATGGACAAGGATCGTCCGGGGGGACGATCCGACCCTATACTGGTCCAACGCCAGAGGCTCGACATCAGGCGTTGGATTCCCGCCTTCGCGGGAATGACGAAGTTGGCGAATCAACTTAAAGTCTTCAAACTCTAAGCCGCGCCCCAACGTGCTTGGCGAAATCATGCGCGGGCCGCTCGACGACCCACCAGAGCGCATAAGCGAACAGCAGCGAGAGCGCCGTTACCAGCACCAGCTGAACGCTCTCGGCTGCCACACCGCCGGGCATGACCTTGCCAAGCGCCCAATAGGCTGATCCCGCGACGATATTGTGCGAGAGATACAGGCTATAGGAAATCATCCCCAGCCATTGCAGCGGCGCGCCTGATGCCATCGTCGTTATCCGACCGGTGCGAAAGGCAAGATAAAGCAAAACCGCCGTCGCCGCGCTCATCATGTCGCCCGTCGACTGCCGCACGAAAATGACCATAACGAGGATCGCCAGTGCCACCAGCCACATCCCCGACCGCTGCCCCGCCCAATAAGCAGCAACGCCGACGAAAAACGCATGCCACATGGTCAGCGCAACGCCGCCGGGCAGCCCGTGATAGATTTGCAACGCCCCTGCCAGTGCCGCGCCGAACATGACAATCCGCACAACTGCACCCGCGCGGCCACCAACCATGCGCCCGCTCACCAGCAACAGCATGAAACCCAGATAGAATTGGATTTCGAAACACAGCGTCCAGAAGACGGCGCTGATCTGCGGGTATCCCAATATGTCCTGCACGTAAAAGACATGCGCGATCAGCTGGCCGAGGGAAACGTCGGGCATTGCCGTGCCCCTGATCCGCGCTTCGATCATCTGCTGGCCAATCATCAGCGCCATCGTTGCCCAATAGGGTGGATCAAGCCGGATCGAGCGGCGCAGAACAAAGCGCCCGGCAAAGCGCGGTGTGGCATCGGCGTTGCGCAGCGAATGCGCGATCACAAAGCCACTCAGCGCAAAAAAGATCGAGACGCCGTAATGGCCCGCGCTGAAAACAGCGTCGAACAACCATGTCGGCGTTGCGGCGCGGATGCTTTCGAGATGCTTGCCCTCGGCGGCGTGGAACAAAACAACCCAAAGCGCCGCAAACCCGCGCAGCGCCTGCACCAGCGTGAATTTCGTACTCGCGTCACTTTGCCCCATCGGGCGTCAGACTAACCGAGCGCTTCGGATGCCGCCAGCCATTTGGATTCGGCCGCGTCGATCTTCGCAGTGATGTCGGCGCGCAGCTTCATCAGCTCGCTCATGGTCAGCTTGGCGTCGGGCCCCGTCGCCGATGTCGGATCGAACATTGCGCGCTCGATGGCGCTGCGCTGGTCGGTCAACCTGGTCATTTCGGTTTCCGCCGACGACGCGGCCTTGCGCAGTTCGGCTTCTTTCTCGCGCGCGGCGGCGGCGAGCTTGCGCTCTTCCTTCTTGTCGCGCTTCGGCGTCGCTGCCTTGCCGGTGCCTTTCAGGATCAGGTCGGTATAGTCGTCGAGCGTGCCCGCAAACTCCTGCGCCGTCCCCTCGTCGACCAGCACGAGCCGGTCGGCCGTCAGTTCGATCATGTGGCGGTCATGGCTGACGATCACGACCGCGCCGTCATAGGCATTCAGCGCCTGCACCAGCGCCTCGCGCGCATCGACGTCGAGATGGTTCGTCGGCTCGTCGAGGATCAGCATGTGCGGCGCATCGCGCGTGATCAGCGCCAGCGCGAGCCGCGCGCGCTCGCCGCCCGATAGCTTGCCGACCTGTGTGATCGCTTTGTTGCCCGAAAAGCCGAAACGCCCCAGCTGCGCGCGGACAGCACCCGGCGACATGCCTTTCATCATCCGCGTCATATGTTCGAGCGGGGTATCGTCGCGGTCGAGTTCTTCGACCTGATATTGCGTGAAATAGCCGACACGCATCTTGCCCGAGACCGAAATGCCGCCTTCCATCGCGGGCAATTGCGCCGCGAGCAGGCGCGCGAGCGTCGTCTTGCCATTGCCATTGCGCCCGAGCAGCGCGACCCGGTCATCGGGATCGAGGCGGAAATTGAGCTTGGTCAGCACCGGCGTCGCCGAATAACCGACGGCTGCCATATCAAGCGTCACCAGCGGCGGCTTCAGTGCATCGGGGCTGGGGAAATCGAACGTCAGGCTGGGGTCTTCGCTGATCGACGCAATCGGCTGCATCTTGGCGAGCATTTTCGCGCGCGACTGCGCTTGTTTGGCCGTCGAGGCGCGGGCCGAATTGCGCGCCACATAATCCTGCAATTTCGCGCGCTGCGAATCCTGCGCGGCCTGTGCCGACGCCAGTTGCGCCAGCCGTTCGGCGCGCTGCCGCTCGAATGCGTCATAGCCGCCGGGATACAGCGTCGTCTTGCCGCCTTCCAAGTGCAGGATATGGTCGACGACATTGTTGAGCAGATCGCGTTCATGGCTGATCAGCACCATTGTTGCGCGATACGACTTCAGAAACGATTCGAGCCACATCGTCGCTTCGAGATCGAGATGGTTTGACGGTTCGTCGAGCAGCAGCAGATCAGGCTCGCTGAACAGCAGCGCTGCAAGCGCAACGCGCATTTTCCAGCCGCCCGAATAGCTGTCGAGCGGACGATGCTGCATATCCTCGTCAAACCCGAGACCCACGAGAATCCGAGACGCGCGTGCGGGCGCGGCATGCGCATCAATCGCGATCAACCGTTCGTGGATTTCGCCGATGCGGTGGTGGTCCTGCGTATGCTCTTCCTCGTCAAGCAACGCCGCGCGCTCGACATCAGCGGCCAGCACTTCCTCGAACGGCGTTGTCTGTCCCGACGGCGCTTCCTGCGCGATATAGCCGATCTTCGCGTTTTTCGGCATGTCGACGGTCCCGCCGTCGGCTTCCATCAGCTGCGCAACAACTTTCATCAGCGTCGTCTTGCCCGCGCCATTGCGCCCGATCAGCCCGACACGGCTCCGTGGCGGCAACGCAGCGGTTGCACGGTCGAGGATCGTGCGCCCGCCAAGGCGCACCGTGATGCTGTTGAGATTGAGCATGCGCGCCCGTTAGCGCATTTGCTGCGTTGCGGCAATCGTCGCTCTAAGCCTCGCCGCGAAGCGGTCTCGCGAGTAAGGTCTTGACGACTGCATCGGCCGGCGCACCCTCGAGCAACGCGCACACCGCATCGACGACGGGCATGGCGACACCCATCGCGCGCGCCGACGCCTGTAGCACTGGCGCGGTAAATGCCCCTTCGGCCACCGTCTGCCCGCCAAGAAGCAGGGCCGCAGGCTTGCCCTCGCCAAGGCCGACACCCAGCGAGAAATTGCGCGAGGCCGTCGATGAACAGGTCAGCACGAGATCGCCCAGTCCCGAAAGCCCGCTCAGCGTCTCCGCCCGCCCGCCGCGCGCCACGCCATAGCGGACCATTTCGGCAAACCCCCGCGCGATCAATGCGGCGCGCGCATTCTCGCCGAGCTGGCGACCCGCCACCACGCCACACGCAATCGCGAGGACATTCTTGACGGCGCCGCCGATTTCCGCGCCGGTCACATCGTCCGACGCATAGGGCCGGAACGTCGGTCGCGCGAGCCGCTGGGCCAGCGCGCGCCCGGCCGCTTCGTCGCTGCACGCCAGCGTCACCGCGGTCGGCAATCCCTTCGCCACTTCGGCGGCAAACGTCGGCCCCGACAGCACGGCCACCGGCGCCTCGGGATGCAATTCGGCTGCGATATCGGACATCAGCGCCATTGTCCCCGCCTCGATACCTTTGGCGCACAGGACCAGTGGTCGATGCCCCTGCGGCAAGTCGATCAGCGCCGCACGAAGATGTTGCGCAGGCGTAACGATCAACCACGCGTCACATGCGTTAAGATCGCCAAGTTCGCCCGTCGCCCGAACCGATGGCGACAGCGCCACACCGGGCAAGAACACCGTGTTTTCATGCGCCAGATTGATCGCCGTGACGACTGCATGTTCGCGCGCCCACAGCATCACCGGCTCGCCATTCGCGGCAGCGACCTGCGCCAAAGCCGTGCCCCACGCGCCACCGCCGATGACGCCAATCCTCATGCTTTCACCCCCGCGCCACGCGCGGCCTCGGCACTCGGATCAAGTGGCCAGCGCGGCCGGGCGACCGTATCAAGGCCGTCGCGATAGCCCGCTTCGAACCGCTCATACCCCGCCCAGGCAATCATCGCGGCATTGTCAGTGCACAGCCACAGTGGCGGCGCGACAAAGGGCAGGCCGTGCTTCGCGGCCAGCGCCTTCAATGCCGATCGGATCGCACCGTTTGCCGCAACACCGCCCGCCACCACCAGCGCTGTCGCCCCGTCGGCCTTTTCGATCGCGCGTGCCGTGCGGTCGATCAGGCAATCGACGACCGCTGCCTGAAACGACGCGGCAATGTCTTCGGTCTTGTAAAGGCCTGCCTCATGCGCCCGAAAGACGGCGCTTTTGAGCCCTGCAAACGAGAAATGGGGTTCGGGCGAGCGCAGCAATGGCCGGGGCAATGGCACTGATTTTGGATCGCCGAGCAGCGCTGCGCGTTCAACCGCTGGTCCACCGGGAAAGCCCAGCCCGAGCAGCTTTGCCGTCTTGTCGAACGCTTCGCCCGCTGCATCGTCGATCGTCGTCGCCAGCCGCCGGTATCGCCCGACGCCTTCAACAAACAGCAGCTGGCAATGCCCGCCCGAGACCAGCAACAGCAGATAGGGAAATGCCAGCCCCGGATCGGACAAGCGCGGACTGAGCGCATGCCCCTCAAGATGATTGACCGCAACGAGTGGTTTGCCCGCTGCATGCGCAAGCGCTTTTGCCGTCACCAGCCCGACCATCACGCCCCCGATCAGACCTGGCCCCGCCGTTGCCGCCACCGCATCGACATCAGCCAGCGTTAGCTTGGCATCGGCCAGCGCGCCCTCGACCAGCGGGATCAGCGCCTCGACATGCGCACGCGCTGCGATTTCGGGCACGACGCCGCCGAACGGGCGATGCGCTTCCTCTTGGCCCAACAACCGATGCGCCAACACTTGCCGGTCGCCGGTTACCAGCGCGGCAGCGGTTTCATCGCAGCTTGATTCGATACCAAGGATTATGGTCATGTCGTTCCCTAACCGTTCAGGCTGAGCCTGTCGAAACCCAATCCGCATCCCTGAGCTTGTCGAAGGGCTGCCCTTCGTCTTAATGCAGTGCTGAAGAAGGACAGGGCTTCGACAGGCTCAGCCATACGGAATCAGTTGAGGATCACTGCGCTTGACACGCCCCCACGCTACTCGCCCACCTTGGCGCCTCGGCACTCGTGCTTCCCCGCTTGCCATGGCGCAGGCGCATATGACCAAGGCGGCGCTGATCGCCGCGCATGGCTGGGCCGATGCCGACATCGAGATCATCGCCGTGACGACCGAGGGCGATATTGTGATCGACCGTCCGCTGGCTGAAATCGGTGGCAAGGCGCTATGGACCAAGACGCTCGATGCCAAGCTGCTCGCCGGTGAGATCGACTTTTCGGTGCATTCGATGAAGGATGTGGAGACGATCCGCCCCGAGGCGATTGCTCTGGCCGCAATTCTCGAACGCGCCGATCCGCGTGACCGCCTGATCGGCGCGGCCAGCATTGCTGCGCTCCCCCAAAATGCCCGCGTCGGCACCAGTTCCCCCCGTCGCGCCGCGCAGGTCCAGCGGCTGCGTCCCGATGTCCGGATCGTCGGTTTTCGCGGCAATGTCGCCACACGGCTCGGCAAGCTGGAAAAGGGCGAAGCAGATGCGACCTTACTGGCCGCAGCAGGTCTCGACCGACTTGGCAGTCCCGACATCGGCGTCGCGCTTGATCCCGAACAAATGCTGCCCGCCGCCTCGCAAGGAGCCGTCGGCATTGAAGCACGGACTGACGATGCTGAAATGCGCACGCTGCTCGACGCGATCAACCATGTGCCAACGCGCACGGCTGTCGAAGCCGAACGTGCGTTGCTTGCGGCACTGACTGCCGATTGCCATTCACCCGTCGGTGCGCATGCGCATTGGGCGGGGGACGTCCTGACACTGACTGCCGAACTGTTGTCTGGCGATGGCCGCGATCATGTTCGCGACACGATCATAGTCGACAGTGCCGACGCTCCTGCCGCACTGGCTCGCCTTCTGCTGGAGCGCGCGACGCCGGAACTGCGCGCGCTGTTCGGGGCGTGATCCCGCTGCTCATTCTCCGCCCCGAGCGTGGGGCCATCGCGACGGCAAAGCGCGCCGAAGCTCTGGGTCTTTCGCCACTGATCCGATCCCTGTTCAAGGTTGAACCGCGCGTTTGGGATGCGCCCGATCCGGCGCTGTTCGATGCACTCCTTCTGACCAGCGCCAATGCACTTCGCTATGGGGGTAACGCGGTTGGGCTGTACCGCGATTTGCCGGTGTTTGCGGTAGGGGCAGCAACGGCACAGGCGGCACGCGACACCGGGTTTGCAACCATTATTGATGGATCGGGCAATGCTGCCGACGCTCTGCACGCACTGGGCAACGCCGGGCATTCGCGCCCGCTCCATCTGTCGGGTGAAGATCGCACGCCGTATCCGCATCTGCCCTTCACCGTCACAACGCGCGTTGTTTATGTGGCTGCGCCGGCGGACATCGCACTGCCAACGGGCCGCTATGCCGCGCTCGTCCATTCCGCCCGCGCCGCCGCCCGTTTCGCCGAGCTGTGCCCGTCGCCCGCGTCGGTCGACGTTGTCGCGATCAGCACGCTTGTGGCCGAAGCTGCGGGAACCTGCTGGCGCTCGGTCAGCATTGCCGCTGAACCCACCGACAACGCGATGCTGGCACTGGCGGCCATGCTGTGCGATGGGCAAACCATGCCACACGGACGAGTTTAATGGCCAGCCCTTATCCCGACGAACCAAGACCCGCGCGGCCTTTGCGCACGGCCATGATCATCGCCGCGCTCGCGTTTCTTGGCGGGTTGGCACTGATGGCCTGGGCGCTGACCCAGTGGGAACCGATGAAGCGGTTCGTGCGCGGCAATGACTCCGCACCCGTCGCCGTCCAGACAGCCGCCAACCGTCCGCTTGTCGCGGCCCCGTCATCGGGCATGATCGCTCCCGACGCACCCCCCGTCGCGCCGACGATCGGCCAGAGCAACGCGGTCGATACGCGCATTTCCGATCTCGAAGGACGCATGGCGCGGATTGACCTGCGCGCTGCGGCTGCCGCCGAAAATGCGACGCGTGCCGAAGGTCTGCTGATTGCGTTTGCCGCGCGCCGCGCGCTCGACCGTGGTGTGGCGCTCGGCTATATCGAAGGGGAATTGCGCGGCCGTTTCGGCGCCACGCAACCGCGCGCGGTCGCCGCGATCATCGCTGGCGCGCAACAGCCTGTGACGATCGAGGGACTGCATCAGGGATTAACCGCAATCGCTCCCGATCTTGTCGGCGGCGGCGCAAACGAAAGCTGGTGGGCGTCAACCCGCCGCACGCTCGGCAGCCTGATCGTCGTCCGTAAACAGGGCACTGAATCGCCCGCCGCCGATGACCGCGTCCAGCGCGCACAGCTCCGGCTCGAAGGGGGTCAGGTCGAAAGCGCGCTCGCCGAAATCGCGCGGCTTCCGGCCCGCGAAAAAGCAACCGACTGGATGACCAAGGCGCGCCGTTATATCGAAGCGCACCGTGCGCTCGACATCATCGAAGCGGCCGCGCTGACCGATACGCCGACCGCGCAACCCATTCTTTAACAACAGGAAAAACCAACGTGACGATCGAAGCCGAATGGTGGGACTATGAAGACGCCGACGAAATGGCACAGGCAGTGGCGGGCGATGTCGGCTTCATCATCGATTCAGCGCTCGACGGGCATGACCGCGCGCTGATCGCGCTGCCCGGCGGCAAGACGCCCTATGCCGCGCTGAAAGCGTTGTCCGAGCAAAAGCGCAACTGGAAAGACGTGACGATCATTCCGACCGACGACCGCATTGTCGATGTGACCAGCGACTTGTCGAACGTCGCGATGCTGGCCAAACTGTTTCTGCCCAAAGGCGCGCGGGTAATCCCGCTGACCGGCGCGACGGCAGCGGACTACAAGATGAGCGGGAAAGCCGCCGACGCGCGTTTGGCTGACTTGCCGTGGCCGCCGGACTTGGTTTGGCTTGGCATGGGCGCGGACGGGCATACCGCGTCGATCTTCCCCGGGCCCGATCTGGACGAAGCGCTGAATGGGCCGAAGGAGCGGCGGGCCTTGGGTGTGATGCCCGATCCTTTGCCAGTTGAAGCGCCGGTCGCGCGGGTGACACTGTCGAAAGCGTCGATCCTGGCGGCGCGGGCGATGCTGATCACGATTTCGGGCGACGAGAAGAAAGCGGTTCTAGAGCGTGCGATTGAGGATGGGGCGGGGAGCGCGGTGCCAATCGGGCGGGTGCTGGCGGATTGTGAGCTGGCGGTGGATATCCACCACCTCGTGTAAGCGCCCCGGGCAAAGCCCGCGTCGTCGATCCTCGTGGCTGCGCCGAGGCCGGCCGCGCTTGTGTGAAGTCGATTTAAGTTCCTTAAATCGTCTCACACTGCGCGTGGAGCGGGTGAAGGGATCATAACAAATACCTAGAAACAAACAACATTTTTTGCTACTATTGCCCACACAGAACCTACACAGCTACGGCGATTCAACGACTTAGGGCCGCAATCTGCACAGATTCTGCACAGTGAGGCAAGCGAAATGAAATTCATCACCGACAAGGAGCAGGTCAAGGCAGGTCTCATCATCTTCCGGCGCGGCGATGTCGGACACGACCAATACTACTGCCGCATCAGGATTCAGAACGAGGATCGCTATAAGACGATTTCGCTCAAAACATCGGATCGGCATACCGCGCTCGACGAAGCGCTGGAGCATTATGCCAATATCCGCATCATGGTGAAGCATGAGCTTCCCGTGTTCAATCGGTCCTTTTCGCATGTGGCCGAGGAATATGCGAATATGCAGCAGCGGCGCGCGAATGCGGGCGAGGTCAGCCAAGCCCGCGCAATGAACGTCAAGAACAAGGTCAACGGTCCGCTCAACGCTTATGTTGGCACGACCCAGATTCATCTTGTCAGTCAGGATCGCTGGTCGGAGTATCCGCTGTGGCGGCGCGAGAACGGCGTCGGACGGCGCAACGGCAAGATCAGCGATTCCACCATTCGCAT
>JAYUQI010000290.1:0-6467 GCA_043756805.1 Sphingomonas sp. | reverse complement strand
CGAAGGCCGCGCCAACATGTGTCTTGCTGATTTCGTCGACACGCAAGGCGACTGGATCGGTGGCTTCGCCGTCGGCATTCACGGCATCGAGCCACATCTGGTGCGGTTCCAGGCCGACAAGGATGATTATTCGGACATATTGCTCAAAGCGCTCGCCGATCGCTTTGCCGAAGCCTTTGCCGAACGGCTGCACCAGCATGTCCGCCAGACGCTCTGGGGCTATGCGCCGGGCGAGCAACTGACCAACGACGCGCTGATCAAGGAAGAATATCGCGGCATCCGCCCCGCGCCGGGATACCCCGCATGCCCAGACCACAGCTTGAAGCCGATCCTGTTCGACATGCTCGATGCACCCGCGAACACGGGTCTGACGCTGACTGAATCGTTCGCAATGCTCCCAACAGCAGCCGTCTCAGGCTTTTACTTCGGCCACCCCGAGGCCGAATATTTCGGCGTCGCACGCGTTGGCGAAGATCAGCTTGCCGATTACACCAAGCGACGCGGCGTCGATCCCGACACCGCGCGGCGCTGGCTGCGGCCTAATTTGGACTAGGCGAAAGCAACGCTCGAGCGCCGACGCCGCCGCATCGCACTGCCGACAATGCCAAAGCCCGCCAGCATCATTGCCCAGGTGGTCGGCTCGGGCACAGCGCCATCAACACGCGGTATTGATATGACGAGGTTGTCGAGGCCGAATGATTCATCGGCACCGCCCTGCCAACCAAGTCCGTTCACGCGAAACGTGAAAACGGCATTCGCACTGCTATGCGAGAAATTGCTGACGGTAACAGCCCAAGCGCTGTCCCGGTTAAAAAATGGCGCGCTATCACCATAGCCAAACGGCGCTGGCCCGGCGACGAGTACAGCAGGTCCAGCAATCGAAAGCGTGCCGCTCGCATTATTGGGCGAAATGGATGCCAGCAGCACATCATCAAGCAAAACTTCGAAAAAATCGCCAGAGGGAAATGACGAACCAGTGCCATCCCAGCTATTCCAGGCAACAAAATCAAACGACATCGAGAGCATCGAATGCGCGGCAAGCCCTGACAAAGTCAGCACGGTTGCCCCGGCGTTCCCCGTCAGGGTCGTATCATTATACATGTGCTGCATGCCAAAACGCGCGGACGGCAGTGCTTGCGCCGATTGAACCGACCCAAGCCCACTGAACCCAGCCGGCGTGCCCGTTTCAAAATCAGTTGCAAACACAACTGAAGCGGCAGCTTGTTGCGAGAAAAAGGATGCACTCAGGAGCGCTGCGAATAATGCTTTTTTCATGCCATGCTTCCTCGAAAATAACGTTGAAGCGACCCGGCTAAAAACAAAGCACCGATTTACGGCTACTCTTGCTTTATTGCTAAGGTTATCATGCTATTTACAATTCACAATAGCGATGTTTGTTCGCCAACGACGATCCGTCGCGCTATCCCAAAACGGCACGGTGCATATGGCGGCCAAATCTGGATTGATATGCTGTGTGCTGTTAGGCCAAAGGCATGAAGTCAGCTATTCTGCCGCTATTGGTGTTGATCGTCACTGGGCCAGCCGTTGCTCAATCCGACGGTCCGTTTGCGGTCCCGGAACTTGGCCGTTCATTCAACCGCCTTGACGATGCGTTCAATGCGATCGGCAAGGGCGAAGGCACCGTCATCGTCGCACCCGGCATTTACAAGGATTGCGCGGTCTTTGGCGGGCAGAAGGTGACACTGCGCGCCGCGACGCCCTCCACAGCGATTTTTGACGGTGGCGCGTGCGCCGGCAAAGCAACGCTGATTTTCAATGGCATGAATGCGGTTGTTGATGGCATTGTCTTTCAGAACATCGCCGTGCGCGACGGCAATGGCGCTGGCATCCGCCTCGAATGGGGCAATTTGCTCGTGACGCGCTCGACGTTTCGCAATTCACAGGAAGGTATTCTCACCGGCCCCTATAAAGCAGGGACGATCACTATCGAACGCTCGACCTTTTCGGGCCTTGGCGGGTGCCCCGAAAGTGGGTGCGCGCATTCGGTTTATGTCGGCGGCTATGGCAAGCTCACGGTCTCACGCTGCCGCTTCGAAAAGGGAACCGGCGGCCATTATGTCAAAAGCCGTGCTGCGGTTAACGACATCGTCGATTCGAGCTTCGACGATACCGGCGGCACAAACACCAATTACATGATCGACTTGCCCGCTGGATCGGTCGGCCTGATCGCGCGCAACGAATTTGTGCAAGGCAAAGGGAAAGAGAACCACAGCGCATTCATCGCCGTCGCTGCCGAAGCGCGCGACAATCGCTCGGCCGGATTACGGATCGAGGGCAATGCCGCATCGCTCGCGCCGGGGGCACCGCTCAATCCAGTGTTCATTGCCGACTGGAGCCGGGAAAAGCTGGCGATCGGCGCCAACAAACTCGGCGCCGGAATCAGGCCGTTCGAAACGCGGTAGGCTCTATTCGCTCGCGATCAGTTTCAAACCGCCGG
Source organism: Sphingomonas sp. (assembly GCA_043756805.1). Taxonomy (GTDB): domain Bacteria; phylum Pseudomonadota; class Alphaproteobacteria; order Sphingomonadales; family Sphingomonadaceae; genus Sphingomonas_O. The sequence goes on along the minus strand of JAYUQI010000290.1, from coordinate 4,009 downwards.
TATCTTCGCGGCTCAACCGCTTCACGCGGCCATCGACCTGCGCACCGGTTTCGACACTGACCGAATCATAGCTCAAGTCGCCCGTGATCCGCGCGCTGGCCTCGATGGTCAGCACTTTGGCCGCCACAGTCCCATTGATCGAGCCCGCGATCTTCGCGTTATCCGCAGTGATATTGCCGTTCACCTGACCCGAGTTTCCGACGATCAGCGACGTGCACGAAACGTCACCATCGACACGCCCGTCTATGTGCAGATTGCCCTGCCCGCTGATGTTGCCGGTGACAGTCACTTCCGCCCCCAGAAAACTCAGGGTACCACTGCCACTGCGCGCCGCTGGCCGCTGGTCGTTTTTGTTAAACATGAGTCGTTCCCGCCCTTCAGCGCCGTCGTTCGAGCAAATCGTGCGCCAGCGCAAGGGCACCTGAAACGCCCGCATGATCGCCGAGCGCGGGCGGCACGACGAAGCGTTCGGGGATTGCGACATAATCGCCCAGCCAATGCTTCATGCGATCAGTGATTTCGGCATGGAAACCGGGCGTTTTGGCGACGCCACCCCCGATGACAATGCGGTGCGGAGACAGCGTGAGGACAAGGCTTGCCAGCCCCTGCCCCATCGCATCGATCACGAGCGCGCGACCCGGATCACCGGGTTCGGTATGGCTGAGCGAATGGCCGAGCCGCGCAAGAACCGCCGGCCCCGCGACCAGTCCCTCCAGGCAATCTCCATGAAAGGGGCACGCTCCGGCAAAGTCATCGCCCGGAACGCGTTTCAATCGGATATGCCCCATTTCGGGGTGGATACGACCGTGCAGCGGCACGCCGTCGATCACAACGCCGCCGCCCACACCGGTGCCCACCGTCAGATACAGCCCAACGCCACAGCCAGCGAGCGCGCCCCAGCGATATTCGCCCAGCGCCGCGCCGTTGACGTCGGTATCGAAGGCAACTGGCAGCCCGGTTGCGACGGCAATCGCTGTCGCAACCGGCGTGTTCGACCAGCCGGGCTTTGTCGTCGCCGTGATATTGCCCCATTCGGGTGATGCCGCGTCGAGGCACACAGGCCCGAACGACGCGATGCCGACTGCTTCGAACCCCGCATTCGCCCGAAGGAAATCGATTGCGGCACCAATCGTGGTTTCGGGATCAGTCGTTGGGATAACCGCCTCCGCGCGCAGGTCGTCGGGCCCGGTTCCCACAGCAAGATTGATCTTCGTCCCGCCAAGTTCGACGGCAGCCACCAGTGGTAATGTCATGCGGCCATCCTGTTCGGGCGTATCAAGTCTTCGTAAAGCGCAAAAAGATCCTCGAAATGCGCTTCCATCGTGCGGACGCCGGGCGCATCGGCAACGGCGCGCGCCCGCGCCTGGGCACCACCGGTTTCGACAAAGGCACTGATCGCTTCGGCGGCGCTCGCGGCATCACCCGACACATAAGTCCACCCGCCAGCAAGCCGCGCCTGATCGGCAGCGCCCCCGCCATCGGGCGCGATCAGCGGCAGGCCCGATGCACGTGCTTCGGACGCAACCATGCAGAATGTCTCGGCTTCGCATCCGTGGATCAAGGCGTCAGCGCTCGCAAACAGGCGCGCCAGTTCCAGCCGGTCCGAAATCGGTGACAGCAACTGGATATGCGGATTATCGGCTGCCGCGCGCGCGACGCGGGCGCTGTCACGGCCATCGCCGATCAGGATCAGCCCGATGGGTGCCTTGATCCCCGCTGCCGTCACGGCTTCGATAACCATCGGCCAGCGCTTTTCGGGCGCATGCCGCCCTGCTGCGATCAGCAGCGTTGCATCGGCAGGCAATTCGCACCGTTCGAGCAAGCGCGCGCGCAACCCCTCGTCGCGCAGCGTTGGCGAAAACACCTTGTCGGCGACGCCCATCGGGTTGGTGACAACATTGGTCATCCCGCCTTCGATCAGCCGGTCGGACAAGCTCTGCCCTGCGGTCACAGTCACCGCAAACTGCTTGTCGAGCCGCAGCAGGTGCTTCCAGAACCAGCCAAATTGCTTGTCGATGGTCTCGCGCGTCGCGATGCCGCCGAACCAGCGATACGCATAAGCCGACAGCGGGTCCGCATGCATGATGAGCGCACGCGGCGCGTCCCCCCGCCATTCACCGACGAGCCGCGCGCTGCGCCACGGCGACGATGCTTCGATGATGTCGGGCTGTTCGGCATCGAGCGTCACATGCAGCGCCACTTCGTCGCGGAAATAATGATATTTGCGGTCGAGCGGAAATTTCGGCTGCTCGAGGAAAATGATCCGCGCGTTCGGTCCGCGCGCTTCGATGCGGTTTTCCGATCCCGGCGCGATCACGACAATCTCGTGCCCCGCCGCTGGCCCCGCGATCAATTTGCGATCAATATAGGTTTTAACGCCGCCGCCTTGCGGTGAATAAAAAGCGCAAACGTCGACGATCTTCATGCGCGCTATTTAATAGGGCCGAACGACATAAGTCCACGACGATAGAGCATGCGGACGTTGACCGGCGTCACGCCAGCCCCGGCTGTTACCCGACCGACCGCAATTTTGGGTTTGAAGGGCCCGAGGCTCTGCGGATTGCTGCCGAAACCGACGCCATCGATCGACAGACCGAACTTGCGGTTGCCATCGCGGTCATGGAGAAGCGACAGGCCATACGTGCCCGCTGACGGCGCCCGAATGCACAGCTGCACATTACCCGACGACGGCACATCGACGACAACGCGCCGAAATGTCTTTCCCGCGTTGATCAGAATATTGTCATCCGCCAGAAAGTCGGTGTCGTTTGCCGGGTACAACTCTGCCTTTATCGTCCCGCCACGATCCTTCAGGCCGACGACGTTGATCAGGAACGCAGGGCCGGGCTCACCCGCGCGGCATCGCCCCTCGGCAATGCCCAGCGACGGGGACGACGGCACCTGCGCCGACGCCAGAACGGGCGCGAACGCCAACACAACAAGCAACTTCTTCAATTCTTATTCTCCGCCTTTTCTCCGACGGTCACGAAATCACCGATCGCCAGCGCGGCACCAATCACGAGATGCGTGCTGAGCATCAAGACCGCCATCAGCGCCATCAACTGCGAAATCTCGACATCACGACCAACCAGAAACACGGCAACGCCTGCAAAAACCACATCCTTGTTCGGCAGGAACGGCAACCGCGAAATCAGCAGCCGACACGTCGCCAATATGATCCACCAGCTCAAAGCGACGAACGGCAGGGCAAGGCTCCACGCGAGTGCAGCAAGCCCCGTCGTTGCAACGATCCGGGCAAAGTGAACACCCGCCACCATCCACAATTGGGATTTCGTCAAGCTGAACAGCCTTTTACCGAATATGATCACCAGCACCGAAATCAGGATCACGAACCCCACCGACAGGAGGATCGTCTGAGTCGCAATGCCCAGACGCAAATCGCCGATCAGCGGATACGCCACTGCCATCATGGCCAGCGTGAACCCATTACCGACGAGAGCGGACAGAATCGCGACATCCTTCACCGCGCCGAACGGGGAGGCGGCCATCTCGACCTTCTTGCGCGCCCAGCTGTAGAAATAGACTTCCCCGACATAACCGAGCAGCAGTTCATTGCTCACCAGTTTGCGCGTTAGCGCGATAAATCCCTCAAAAGGGATTCCCCACAAGCGCCGGAAGATCGTGAAATCGGCGATCACACCAGCAAAATAATAAACGACAAATACCATCCAGAACAACGGATTGGTCGGCACCAGTGCTTTCAACTGCGCGATATCCAGACTGCGTAGCTGAAACACAACGGCGATCAGGATTGCAACCGACAGCACCGGCGTTGCCCAGCGCCACAACGGCGAGCGACGCACAGCGAGCGGGAGAGGGTCGCCAACTTCGGCATTGGTCTCGGACAAGTTGGTCAGAACGCATACCCGTTTAGCGCCCGCGTCGGGCCGTCCGTTGCACGTCTTAGCAACAATCTTCGCGCCAGTAAAAGTGCGCCACGCGCTTTCGCTGTAACGCAGACGACCGGTCCGCTCAGGGAACATTCAAC
>JAYUQI010000289.1:0-6543 GCA_043756805.1 Sphingomonas sp. | reverse complement strand
GCTTTTGAATAGCGTACGACGGCTGTCAGGCGCACAGAATCGCTCACGGCCCAGTTGGTCTTAAGTGCTGCGGCGCTGTTTTCCTGGCCCAGGGCGCGTGAGCCACTGCGGGCATTGGGCATTCCGTCGGTCGTGTTAAGCGTGCCCGTCAGTGCATAGTCGAACGCACCGCGAACGCCGCCAAGGCGAACTGCCGCATTTGCAGTGTTGAACGAGCCGCCTTCGATTCGTCCGCTGAACCCTTCGCGTTCGCGGCCGCTGGCCGTGATGTACTGAATGACACCGCCGATCGCATCCGAACCATAAAGCGCGCTTTGCTGGCCACGAAACACTTCAAGGCGCGCGCCATCATCGGCAATGAGTTGGCCGAAATCATATTCGCCCTGAAATGGATCGGATACTTCGATGCCATCGATTAACACGAGGACGTGGTTGCCCTCGGTGCCGCGCACGCGCACCTGTGTTTGGCCCGCGATGCGGCTGACGGCGACGCCCGGCACGTCGCGCAGCAAATCTGACATAGTGCGCGTCTGCCGGTCGGCCAGCGCGTTGGCGTCGATCAATGTGACTGAGCCGCCGATTTGGCTTGCGGGCAGAGCAACGCTCGACCGCGTGCCCGTCACGACAATGGTGCCGTCATCAGCAAGCACAGGGGCAGGCAGCAGCGCGAACGCTGCGAAAGCAATTTTGAAACGGGTCACTGAAAATTCTCCTCAAACGTAACAACACACACGATGTCGTCACGCGAGGTTTCCCCCGATCGCCCGCGTCTTCCCGCACGGACAAAGGACCGACCGCGACAGGCAGGTCTCCTGGCTCCCGGGTCAATGTTCGGTCCGCGCCTTCCCAGGCCAATCACGAGGATGGCTCCAGTGGCATGATACGGACGTCACTCGCCGGTCACAGTTGCGGGAACAGCGCCATATTTCCAATGGCTTCCCTATTATCGGCCCTTTCGGGTCGACCTGTCGCGGAGAGGCGGATAGCTGTTGTTGGGATGCGGTGCAAGCGTCGCGGCAAAGCCGCGCCGTGGATCGTCGGCGGGCCGACGTCCGCCGTGCTCGCGCGTCGGTGCGCCAGTTTGGCGCAATCGCGCGCTTCGCAATGGTGGGCTCGCCGGGATTCGAACCCGGGACCTACAGATTAAAAGTCCGTTGCTCTACCAACTGAGCTACGAGCCCGCATTGCTGGGGAAGCGTGCGCCCTATGCGCGGGGACGCTTTTGGTCAAGCCGTGCCAGCAATTGTCGTGCGGTCAGATGCGTCACCGGGTCGCGCCATCCGGGCGCAATCTCGCACAGGGGCGCGAGGACGAAGCGCCGCTTGCGGAATTCGACGTGCGGGATGGTCAGGCCGTGCGATGCCCAGATGCCGCCGCTCCACGCGATGATGTCGAGATCAAGCGGGCGATCCCCCCAACGTCGTCCGGGGCGGCGACCGGCTTTGCACTCCATACGCTTCAATTCCGCAAGCAACTCTGGGGGCGCAAGGTCGCTTTCGAAGAGCGCGACAGCATTGGCATACCGCCGTGTGCCCGGACCGATAGGTCGACTGACATGTACACGCGACGCCGCGAGCACGCTCTCCGCGCCTCCGCGTCTCCGCGTGAACCCCGGCAATGTTTCACGCGGAGACGCGGTGGCGCGGAGAAGGGAAGATACCAACGCACGCGGACTCCCCCACTTCGTCCGCATGTTCGACCCGATGCCAATGAGATAGGTTGCCGTGCCCACGCGCTCGCCCTAACCGCAGGCGATGATCATCGAAAGCCCAATCCCCCAAACCGAACCCGACCGCGATTGCCCGCTCTGCCCGCGCCTCGTTGCCTTTCGCCACCATTGCCGCGCGGAGTTTCCGCCGTGGCATAACGCTCCTGTGCCCGCGTTCGGCGATCCGGATGCGTGGCTTGCGATCATCGGCCTGGCCCCCGGCAAGCATGGCGCGAACCGGACGGGGCGGCCGTTTACCGGCGATGCGGCGGGGCCGTTGCTTTATGAAACACTGAGCAAGTTCGGCCTGAGCGAAGGCGTGTTCAACGCGAAAATCGATGATGGCGTGAAGCTGAAAGGCGCGATCATCATCAACGCAGTCAAATGCCTGCCGCCCGAGAACAAGCCGACGCCCGAAGAAATCCGCACCTGCCGCCCGTTCCTTGAGCGCGCGGTCGAAGCACTGCCCAACGCCCGCGTGTTCGTGGCGCTGGGCCAGATCGCGCACCAGTCGGCGGTCAAAGTGCTCGGCGGGCGGCTCCCCAAAGCCAAGTTCGCGCATCTTGCCGAACACCGGATGCCGGGCGGACAAATCCTGATCGATAGCTACCACTGCTCGCGCTATAACCAGAACACGGGACGCTTGACGCGGGATATGTTTGAGGCTGTGTTTGAGCGGGCGGTGGGGTTGCGATCATCGGATCTATAGCACAACCGACATTTGAGTTCACGCTGGGGCTGGCAAAATGAAGAATTTATTTAGTTTCATTGGCGCTGTTGCGTTGATGCTCCTCGGGGTTGTGTTCACCGTTTCATTTCAAGAGGCATCTGCGAACGGTGCAAGTTACCTAGCAGCGATCGGTATCACCGGTGTGCCAGAATTTTTCAAAACTGCACTAGCCGGCACTATCTTTACGGTTGTGCTAACTGCCATTCTCACTGCTGTCGTCACGACGCGCGTCATTTCGATGCTGGCCAACTCCAATCCCAGTGATCTTTCATTTGCTAACCGAGCAGATGACCTGGTTGAAGAGATGAATGACTACCTAAAATATAAGGGCTATGGGTTAAGTGGTCAAAACCCAGATAGAATTCTGCAGAACTGTAATTCTTTCAACCTTACTCTAAGGAAGGCGGGTTTGGACATACCCTGCGTGCCGCCAGGTTCCGCATCCTCGATGTTCGGCGTCCTATCAAACTATTACCAGCAGGTAGGTCCATTGCTGAGGGACGATCATCCATTAGAAGCTCGAAAGGTAGCGCGTTCGTTTGCGCAATCTTACCCACCACCAACAAACAGTCAGCCAAGCTAGACCTCAAACATCCTCCACCAGCCGCCCGTAAAGCTCCGGCCGCCGGTCCCTGAAAAACCCAAATGCCGCACGATTTTTCGCGCATTCGGCCAGATCGAACGTCGCGACCAAGACCCCGCTTTCGCCCGCGCCATATTCCCCCACGAAATCGCCGCGTTCGTTGGTGATAAAGCTGTGCCCGTAGAACGTCTGCTCGCCCTCGCGGCCGATGCGGTTGCTCGCCACCACCGGCACCACGTTCGACACCGCGTGCCCCACCATCGCCCGCCGCCACAACCGGCTGGTGTCGAGATCCTCCGCCTCGGGCTCGTCGCCGATGGCGGTCGGGAACATCAATATGTCCGCGCCCATCAGCATCAGCGCGCGCGCGGTTTCGGGATACCATTGGTCCCAGCAGATGCCGACGCCGACGCGGCCATATTTTGTATCCCACACCTTGAAGCCGCTGTTGCCGGGGCGGAAATAGAATTTCTCGCTGTAGCCCGGCCCATCGGGGATGTGGCTTTTGCGATAGACGCCCATGATGTCACCCGCATCGTCAATCATCGCGAGCGAATTATAATAATGCTGCCCGTCGCGTTCGAAAAAGCTGGTGGGGATATAGACCTGCAACTCCTTGGCGAGCGCCTGCATCGCGAGGACGCTCGGATGTTCGGCAACAGGCGCGGCAGTCGCGAACGGCGCCAGTTCCTGCACCTTGCAGAAATACGGCCCTTCGAACAATTCGGGCGGCAGGATGATCTTCGCGCCATGCTGCGCCGCCTCGCGAACGTGGGCTTCGACGGTGGCGAGGTTCGCGGCAAGCGGGCCGGGGAGCGCGCACTGGATGGCGGCAACAGTGATGGTCTGGGTCATGCGTCAATCCTAAGGCCGAAGCGCGCGGCAATCGAGATCATCATCAGATAAAGCAGGATGGTGACGGCGCAACCGATGCCGAGTGCAGGCCAGAACGCAATGCCCCGCCGGAGCAGCGCGGGGATGATCAGGAACATCGGCATCGACGGCAGGAAAAACCAGAATGTCCCGCCAACGTAACGCGCCATCGCTTCGTTGGTAACGCCGTCGCGCCATAGCCAGATCATGCTGAGTACCGACACGAGCGGGAGCGAAACGATCAGCGATCCAAGTGCGGGTTGCCGCCGCGCGATGGTTGCGGCGATTGCGACGAGCAGCCCCGAGACAATTGCTTTTGACCAGAAGAGGATCACAGCACGGGCACTTGCTGGCTGATGCAATGAAAGCTCCCGCCGCCGGTCAGGATATGATCGGTGGGCAAGCCAATGACCGCGCGGTCCTGGAATAAGGCGGCGATGGCTTTTACCGCTGCCTCGTCGTTTGCAGCGCCATGCGTGGGCACGACCACCGTCTCGTTGCCGATGTAGAAGTTCATATAACTGGCCGCCGCGACGTCGCCGCCGATCTCGATCCGCCCGGGTGAGGGCAGGGGCACCACATCGACACCAAACGCCCTTGCCCGCGCCCAGGCATCGGCGTAGACGTCCGCATTGGGATCATCCGCGCCTGCCGCTTCGGGCAGCGCGAGCACGCCGGGCGCTACAAAGCGGGCAAGATTGTCGACATGCCCGTCGGTGTGATCGCCCAGCAGGCCGTCGCCGAGCCACAGCACGCGCGTCACGCCGAGATCGAGCATCAGCTGCGCTTCGATGTCCCCGCGTGTCATCATCGGATTGCGGTTCGGGTTGAGCAGGCATTGCTCGGTCGTGACGAGCAGCCCCGCACCATCGACATCAATCGCCCCGCCTTCGAGGATCATGTGGCGCGGGTGGTGCGGCAGGTCCGCCGACGCGCAGAGCAGCCCCGCCAGCGCATCGTCGATCGGCGACGGATATTTCCCCCCCCAGCCATTGCCGCGATAATCGAGCGCGGTTCCGTCACTCAGCACCAGCGGCCCGGTATCGCGCAGCCAGATGTCGAAGAACGGCAGGATGTGAATCTCCGCGTCCGTCTGAAGCGCAACCGCGCGGTCCGCTGCCGCTTCGTTGGCGCAGACAAGCCGCACCACTTCGCCCTTGCCCCCCGCACGAACTGCGCGGGCAAACGCCCCGACTTGTTCCTGTGCCGGCTCAAGGTCTTCGAGCCACAGATCAGGCGCAGACGGAAACCCGATCCACATGGCGCTGTGCGGGGACCATTCGGCAGGAAAGTGCGGCATTCTCAATCAAACTCCGTTTGCCCTGAGCCTGTCGAAGGGTTGTCCTTCTGTCTGCAATGGCGAAAAGAAAAGACAGGACTTCGACAAGCTCAGCCCGAACGGTTTTTTATTTCCCCGCCCGATCCTTGTCGCGGATCGCGCGGAATTCCGCCGTTGCGGACCAGTTCGGCCAGCTGTTGCCGCGCGCCAGTTCGCGGCCAATGCCGTAATACATTGTCAGGTCCTGCGCTGCGCCGTCCCAGTTCCACGCAGCGTCATATTCATCCTGCGGCTTGTGATAGCGATTGACGACATAATCCTCTGCTGCCGCCTTGCCCGCTGCTGTGCCACCCACGACCAAATCTTCGCCGCCCGACGCATACATCATCGGCACGCCGAGCCGCGCGAACGAGAAATGGTCCGACCGGTAATAATAGCCTTTTTCGGGATCAGGATCGAGCGCGACAACGCGGTTGCCTGCCTTGGCATAGCGCGCGACATAGTCGTCAAGGTCGGACAGGCCCGGCCCGACGACCACGACATCCTTCGTCGCGCCGACAACATTCAGGCCATCCATATTCACGCCGCCGACGGTCTGGCTCAGCGGATATACCGAATTTTCGGCATAATATTTTGACCCGAGCAGGCCGGATTCCTCGGCTGTGACGGCCAGGAAAATCTGGCTGCGCGCAGGGCGTCCTGCCGCACCGTTCATTTCGGCCAGCGCGATCAGCCCGGCTGTCCCGCTCGCATTGTCGACCGCGCCATTGCAGATGCCATCGCCTTTGACTGGCAGGCAGCGGCCCAGATGGTCCCAATGCGCCGAATAGAGCACATAATCGTTGGGCGCCGTCCGCCCGCGCTGGATACCAATGACGTTTTTCGACATCTGCCGCCGGATTTTATTGTCCATCGACAGCGACATCTTCATGCCCAACGGTACAGCCTTGAACCCTGCCACTTTCGCTGCGGCATTCACCGCGTCAAAGCTCTGCCCCGCATTGGCGAACAACCGAGTTGCGGCGTCCTTGGTCATCCAGCCGATGGCGGCACTGTCGCTCATATGATTGTCGGCGGCATCAAGGCCAAGGCGCGGTTTCGCCCATGACGAAACGACGACATCCCAGCCATATGCGGCGGGTTCGGTTTCATGGACGATGATGGCGGCCGCTGCGCCCTGCCGCGCCGCTTCTTCATATTTATAGGTCCAGCGACCGTAATAAGTCATCGCGCGCCCGCCGAATGTGCCGGTCAGTGTCGGCGTCTGGTAATCGGGATCGTTGATCAGGATAACAACGGTTTTGCCTTTGACGTCGAGGCCCGCATAATCATTCCAGCCGAGCTGCGGCGCGTTGATGCCATAGCCAACG
>JAYUQI010000288.1:0-6559 GCA_043756805.1 Sphingomonas sp. | reverse complement strand
ACGGAAAACGCAAGAAGTCTTTCTTGGAAGACTTGTTCGATTAAACTGCCGACCGAGGCTTACGCAGTTGGCACATAAAGCTCGCCGCCCTTTTCCTTGAAGGTTTCGCTCATCGCGGCCATGCCGGCTTCGGTGTTTGTCGTTGCAGCCAGCATCTCGGTCGTGTTCTGCAGCTTCGCAAACTCTCGCACCTCCTGCGAAATTTTCATCGAGCAGAATTTGGGCCCACACATGCTGCAAAAGTGCGCGGTCTTTGCCCCTTCGGCGGGCAAGGTCTGGTCGTGATATTGCTCCGCCGTGTCGGGGTCGAGCGACAAGTTAAACTGGTCGCGCCAGCGGAACTCGAAACGGGCGCGTGACAAAGCGTCGTCGCGCATCTGCGCTGCCGGGTGGCCCTTCGCCAGGTCGGCGGCGTGGGCGGCGAGTTTGTAGGTGACGACGCCGACTTTCACGTCGTCGCGGTCGGGCAGGCCCAGATGCTCCTTCGGCGTCACATAACAGAGCATCGCGCAGCCGAACCAGCCGATCATCGCCGCGCCAATGCCGCTGGTGATGTGGTCGTAACCCGGCGCGATGTCCGTGGTGAGCGGCCCGAGCGTGTAGAACGGTGCCTCGCCGCACGACTCGAGCTGCTTTTCCATGTTGACCTTGATCTTGTGCATGGGGACGTGGCCCGGCCCTTCGATCATGACCTGAATGTCGTGCTTCCAGGCGATCTTGGTCAGTTCGCCAAGCGTGTAGAGTTCGGCGAACTGCGCTTCGTCATTGGCGTCTGCAATGCTGCCGGGGCGCAGGCCATCGCCGAGGCTGAAGGCAATGTCATACGCCTTCATGATGTCGCAAATGTCCTCGAAATGATCGTAGAGGAAGCTCTCCTTGTGGTGGAACAGGCACCATTTCGCCATGATCGAGCCGCCGCGGCTGACGATCCCGGTCACGCGCTTGGCGGCGAGGGGGACATAGGCGAGGCGGACGCCGGCGTGGATCGTGAAATAATCAACGCCCTGTTCGGCTTGTTCGATCAGCGTGTCGCGGAAGATTTCCCAGGTCAGGTCTTCGGCGACGCCGCCGACTTTTTCGAGCGCCTGATAAAGCGGCACTGTGCCGATCGGGACCGGCGAATTGCGGACAATCCATTCGCGGGTGTCGTGGATGTTGCGGCCGGTCGACAAGTCCATCACGGTGTCCGCGCCCCAGCGGATCGACCAGACCATTTTGTCAACTTCAGCAGCGACGTCGCTCGCCACTGCCGAGTTCCCGATGTTCGCGTTAATCTTGACGAGGAAATTGCGGCCGATCGCCATTGGTTCGGATTCGGGATGGTTGATATTGTTGGGAATGATCGCGCGGCCCCGGGCCACTTCGGAGCGGACGAATTCGGGCGTGACATAATCGGGGATTTCGGCGCCCCAGTCTTCGCCGTCGCGGGCGGCGGCTTCTTTCAATTGCGCGCGGCCAAGGTTTTCTCGGGTCGCGACATATTCCATTTCGGGGGTGATGATGCCTTTGCGGGCATAGTGCATCTGGCTGACGTTCGCGCCGGCTTTCGCTCGGAGCACGGTGCGTTTGACATTGGGGAAGGGATCGACGCCGCCGCTGCGGTCGGGGCCGAGTTGCCCGTTATCCTCGGGGCGGACTTCGCGCTGGAGGACGTCCTCGACATCGCCGCGCGCGCGGATCCACTCGGCTCGCAATTCGGGGAGTCCCTTGGCAATGTCGATGGTTGCCGACGCGTCGGTATAGGGGCCGCTGGTGTCATAGACATTGAGCGGCGGCTCGCCCGACGAGGGCTCTAGATCGATCGCGCGCATCGCCACCTTTAGCGGGCCGACATGGATTTTGCGGCTGCCCCGGATGGGTCCGGTGGTTACTTTTGGACCAGAAATCGGGGAAACTGGTGCGGAATAATCGGCCATTGGTGCTCTCCATTCGGGTCGGGAGAGCGCGGAAAACCAAACCGCTCCCTCCCTACGCCTGTATAAACAGGATCAGGTTCAGCGGGTCTTGGCCAAAAGCCAACTCTCAGCCGCCTTGATGCGGCTCCCCGGGGAATAAGCACAGTGTAACGGTGTCAGAAACTATATGCCAGCCCCGCAAAGCCGATAAACTGATCGGCTGATCCCGCATCGGCGACAATCGGCGAGCGGGCATAGTGGCCGAGCAGTGTGGAATAGCCGCCGAATGCAAAGACGCTCCACCCCTTGCGGATGTCCGGCCCGAGCGACTGGACGACGAGCAGATTGCCGCCTGCGCTTTTCCAGCCCACACCCTGCACCGCATAAGGCGCGAGGCCGCTGGCGTTCGCGGTGGTTGGCACGTCAAAATAAGTCTGGCCATATTTGCGACCGACATGTTCGGCGGACACAGCCAGCAAAGCCAGCGTGCGGCGCGAGAGTGGCGTGACATAGCTTATCGTCGGCGAAACCAGCGCGCTGTTGTGAATGCCGCTGACATCGGCGCGGTAGCTGACGTCGAACTGGAGTTTGTCGAACGGGTTGATCACGCCCGACATGCCGATACCGGCATAGCCGCCGAGCTCGAGTGCAGGTTTGATCTTGCCGAGCGCGGCGACCTGGGGATCGCGGATATTGCCGTTTCGTTCGAGGCGAAGCTGGACGACGGGCCCGGCAACGATGTCGATCTTGCTGCGTGGCGCTTCGCGGATCAGATCGACATAAAAATTCGTGCCGCGCGCGGCAAAACTGAAGCCAGCGACTTGCCCCTGAACGAGGCCACCGGGGCTGAGCCGGTAATTGTCCGACCCTTCGTAACTGGGAGAAACGGCAACGGCGAGGCCGAGAGTCAGGCGATCACGATAGTCGGAAGTTGCGGCGGGTTGCGTATCCGCGTCTTGTGCAAAAGCAGGGGTGTGAAGCGCCAGAAGGCAAAGCAAACCAAATGTTAAACGCACAATATGCTCCCGAAACGACTGGACGATAACTGCCCGACACGATCAGGGGTTCCGCCCGCCTTAGAACAGATATTTCATCTTCACGCTTTCGTCTGCCCGGCCGCCGACAATCACGACACCCGCCGATTTGAAGCTGGGCGGGCCGAAGCGGATCGCGGGATTCTTCGAAAAACCGAAGCCTTCCCTGGGGATGCCCATCATCGTGTCGAGCTTGCCGTTGCCATTTTCATCGTGAATCAGCGCAAGTGCGTACGTACCGCTGGGCAGGTCGTCGAATACCAGCGTGCCGGCCAGCCGCGTCGGCACGGTCATGCGGCGCGCGTTCGGATCATCCTGACAATTGGGAAAATTCTGGGGCTTGGTGGTGAGGCAGGCCATGACCTGACCCTTTTCACTCCGGAAACCATGAATGCCCGCGTCAAGCGATCCCGGTGCGACGGTCCCCGTCAACCCCGCGAGGATCATCAAAGCGGCCAAGCCCCTTGTCGGTGCCGCAAACATAATCCCAGTGGCGGAAGTAGAGCCCATAATTGCACCTATATTCAGCGTGATGACGTTGATGATGTGATGCTGTTATGAGCCAATTCCCTAACGGCCCCTTAACGATGCCCTTTGGAAACAGCTCCCACCCCATATGATTGGTCACGCCCATAACCGTCATGATCGACAATACCACCCCCAATGCGCCGACGTGAATGGGGATTGCGAAGACCAGTGCGGGAATGACAACAGCGCCGGTCAGCGCTTCCCACGGATGGAACGACATGGCGGCCCAAGCGGTCGGCGGTCGGCTGGCATGATGGACGGCGTGCGCAACCTTGAACATTTTCGGCCCGTGCATCCAGCGGTGCGTCCAGTAAAACCATGTATCGTGCGCAACCAGATAGAGCAGCACACTGACGGGGAGATACCAGAGCGGATAATCGGCAAGGTTGGTATAAACCTGCGTCCAGCCATGATGCTGCCACCCCCATGCGACAATCCCGGCGGGCGCACCATAGATACCCGCGCTGAGCAGGCTCCACCGGATTTCACGGCGGATCTGCGGATCGAGATTGGTGTAGAGACCGGGGCGGACTTTGCTGGTGGCCAAGGCAAAAACACCACTGACGAGCAGATAGCGCACGCCGACGATGATGGTCATCACAACGGCGGAGAGAATGGCGAGGAACATGATCGCGCTTATGCCGTGCAAAAGGTTGAGATTCTAGCTCTTCTTGTCCGTGAAGCGCTTGACCTTGACCGGCAAATCCTTGCCCTTCGTCCGCCGCGACGGCACCTGGACCGGGTTTTTCTTTTTCCACGCCGCCCAAGTCATCGGACCGTCGGGCGTATCGATCATCCGGTCATCGAGGTCGTCACTCATCGTTTTGCTCCAAACGGCCAGTCGGTCACGCCGCCGACCCACAATGCCCACCACACCGCGACGGGCTGAAACAGCAAGCGGGGCCCGTGATACCACCAGCTCATCTGAACACCACCGACGGCGATGTCGTTTATCGCATGATTGATATTGGCGGGAAAGACGCAGACTGCATAAGCGGCAAGACCGATTCCCGCCGCGCGCCGCAAGCGCGGCACAAATGCCAGGGCAACGGCCCCGACGATTTCGCACAGGCCCGTGGCAAGGACGACGAATTGCGGCGCGGGCACCCAATCGGGCGTAATCTGGACAAAACCGGCGGGCGACCGAATGTGCGCCACACCGGCGATGACATAGATCGCCGCGAGACTATAACGCAGCGCAGCGCGCACCTCAGCCCTTGATTGTGGTGATGCCGACAGGATTGCTTTTGGTCGAAGGATTCGAGGCGTTCTGCTTCGGCGCTTTGTCGGCCTTGGGCTTGCGCGTTTCCTTGTTGGTCTTTTTCTGGCTCTTGGCCATGAGGCATTCCTTGATAACGACGTGATTTGTTACTTAGAACGCCACGTCACCCAAAGCGAGCCGCAATCGTGTCGAACACCGCCGGGTGCAGCGGGGCGAGAAAGCGACAGCCGAACGCATGGTCGCCACGCCATGCCACGACCGCCTCAAGCGGTTGCAAGGTGGGGATGGTCAGGAATACGCGAGCACCAACCGCGAATCCATAATAGCTTTCGAAACGAAAGCCAGTCGCGGACAGGTCGACGAGGTCGATGTCGACCCGAGCCGTCCCGGCTTCACGAACCAGCGCGCGGATATTCACACGACGGCGATAGGCGGCGCGGGCTTCTGCCAATTTTTTTGCGATCTTCATGGTTTGCAGGAACGGCCGCGCCGCCGCTCGGTTTAGCGCGCTTGGACCGTCAGCAGCGGCGGGCGCGAAAAAATGCGGAATTTAGCATAGCTCAACCGGACAGATCTGATGTCGCGACGCTTTCCGTTGAGATTAAGCGGTCGCGTGCATTCGCCCGCCGATAACAACGACGCGGCTTGCATGTCCTGTCGCGTGCCATTGGCATAGTCGACGTCAACGTCGATCAGGCGCACCGGGCGACGGTTTGCGCACACACGGATGGCGCGGAAGCGTTCGTTGCCGCGCACGGCGATGACATCGCGGTCGAGCCCGCCATTGACTTCACGCGAGCCAATCGTTTCCCAGCGACGCTGCGCATCGGCAGACTGCGGAATGGCAAGCGCCGCTGAAGCAGCGGCAACGGCAAGGACGGATTTCGACAGGCTCATGCTTTGATCCCTTGATGGAAACTTGCCGAACCACGCGGAACGGCATTTGTTTCCTCAACGGATCAAAGACAGGAACCCTGTGCTTGAATTACCGGAACAAACCAACGAGCGCGATCAGCACCATGCCGCCGATGATCGACATCAAAAAACCGGCTTTGTTGAGCTTGCCCATGTCTTTTTCTTTGGTGAAAACCGACCCGATAAAGCCCCCCACAAACGCACCGCCGATGCCGAGCAACGTGGTCCAGATAAAGCCGAGATCCTGATTGCCGGGTATCAGCGCCAGCGAAATCCAGCCGGTGATAAAGCCAACGACGATCCAGCCGATAATATTGAACATGGGGCAACCCTTCCCTGTGGTTAACGAGTAACACAGTGGCGCGGCAGCGCGGCGTTGGCAAGTCGGGACGCACGGGTTGAACTGTGCGGCCATGTGCGCCAGCATAGCTTCAGGGGCAGAGGGAGGTACGCGGTGGAGGCACGGCGAGCGCAGATGCGGCTTGTCGCGGCGGGTTTTAATATCGGTGTCGACGGCGATTTTGGCGGCAAGTCCTACGCCGCGCTGATGAGCTATGTCGGGCGACGTCCCGATGTCGATCCGTTGCGGACCGCGCTCGGCAGGGCCGCTGTCCGGTATTTTCCGGGGGCAGGTATCTCATCAGCGCTGCGCATTGCCCACGCCCTTGCCCAACAATGTGTCGAGACCGGCCGGTTCAGCACGATGGTCGAAAGCCTGAATTACAGCGAAGCGGGGCTGCTCGCGACGTTCAGCCGCACGCGAATCAGTGCGGCCGATTGCGCGCGACTGGGGCGCAAGGCAGGAGAGCCGCCATTGCTCGCCGACCGTCAGGAAATGATTGCCAATATCGTTTATGGTGGCACATTCGGCCGTGACCAGTTGGGCAACACCCAACCCGGTGACGGCTGGCGCTTTCGCGGGCGCGGCGCCAAGCAGACCACGGGTCGGGCAAATTATGCCCGCG
>JAYUQI010000287.1:0-6583 GCA_043756805.1 Sphingomonas sp. | reverse complement strand
ACCTGATCCCCGGCAATCATCAGATCGCCGTCGAGATCGACCAGACAGACATGCTCGGGCGTATGACCGCTGCCGACCCAGACAGTCCAGTTGCGCTTGCCAATACGGATGACGTCGCCTTCGGTTATGCGGATATGGCCAACGGGCAGGCGCGAAACAATCTTGCCGAAATTGCCCCAGCCGCGCGCTTTCATCGCCGCGACTTGATCAGCATTCCAGCCCGCGCCAATCAGCTGATCGACTGCTTCCGCCGGTGGGTCGTCGCGGACATCCGCCATGAGCATCCGCGTCAGCAGATATTCGGTGCGGTTCATCCACAGTGGCACCTTGTGGGTCTCGCACAGCCAGCCCGCACAGCCGATATGATCCGGATGGAAATGCGTCGCGAAGACGCGCGTGACGCGCCGTCCGCCGAGCGCGCGTTCCCAGGCTTCCTTGCTTGCCGGAATGTTCAGCCCGGTATCGACAATGGCAACGCCATCGCCGTCGTCAAGCACCCACACGTTGATATGCCGGAGCGACCCCGGCACTGGCAACCGCGTCCAGCCCACACCCTCGGCAATCGGAAACACATCTCCATAGCCCGGCGCATATTCACCGAGCGGATAGGTCAGCCCCTTCGCAACAAGCGGCTCGAACCCATGATCGGCCAGACTGGCGTCATAGGCAGGCGGTTCTTTCACTTACTTTTTGAACGGATCGATGAAGTTCCCGATCATGCCGGGGCCTTCGCCCGCTTCTTCGGCAAGCGCCGCATCGGCAACGCGCGCCGCTTCGGTGCGCTGGTCACGCAGTTCCTGAATGAGCGCCGCGCGATCGCCTTCGATCCGATCGTCCACCGGCGCTTCGATACCGGCGGCTTTCGCGGCCTTCGCCACAGCGGCATCGAGCTCACGCTGCGACGTCAGGCCCAATGTTACCGGATCCTTGGGTACGATATTGGCCATATTCCAGTGCGAACGGTCACGGATCGCGCCAATCGTCGTGCGCGTCGTGCCGATCAGTTTGCCGATCTGGCCATCGCTGACTTCGGGATGATTGCGGATGATCCACGCGATACCATCGGGCTTATCAGCGCGCTTTGATACCGGCGTGTAGCGTGGCCCCTTGGTTCGGGTCACCGCTTCGGGTTCGCGGTCCATTTTCAGAACATAGTTCGGGTCGTTCTGGCCTTTTTCGATTTCGGCCATTGTCAGTTCGTGCGCGCGGATCGGATCGCGCCCGGTCAGCTTTGTCGCCGCCGTGTCATCGGCAATCGCCTGCACTTCGAGGATGTGGAGACCACAGAAAGTCGCAATCTGGTCAAAACTTAGCGATGTCTGGTCGACCAGCCATGACGCAGTGGCATGGGGCATGAGCGGCTGGGCCATCGATAAATCCTTCACATAAAATAAGGGCCACCCCTTTCGGAGCGGCCGGACATTGATCGCTGTCTAATCGGCTTGCCACCAAAGGGCAAGGCGTCAGGCCGCAGCTGCCCTGTCGCCCGCCGGGACGAGTGCGGCGACAAACTGTCCAGCGCTCGCCGACCACGTAAATGTCGCGCCATAAAGCGCGCAGTCGGCGCGGTTGCGGGTCAGCGCCTTTTTGATGGCTACAGTCAAATCTTCATCGAGTGCGCCGGTCATCGGCGTTACCACATCAATCGGGCCGCTGACTGGAAACGCCGCCACCGGCGTGCCGCACGCCAGCGCTTCGATCATCACGAGCCCGAAAGTGTCAGTGCGACTGGGAAAAACGAAAACATCGGCACCGGCGTAGGCCCCCGCCAGAACGCGCCCGCCGAGCGATCCCAAGAAATGCACGTCAGGGAATTTGGCTTCGAGCGACGGGCGCGCTGGACCATCGCCGACCACGACTTTGCTGCCCGGGGCCGTGCTGGCCAGAAAGGCTTCGATATTCTTTTCGACTGCGACGCGACCGACATAGAGCTGGATCGGGCGTTGAAGATCGGCAAACAGATCAGGGGGCAGCGCATCGGGCGAGAAATTCGCGAGATCAACACCGCGGCTCCAGTGGCGATGGTGGGGGATACCGTGCGCACTGAGCATTTGCCGCACCGACGGCGTCGACACCAGAACGGCCTGCGACGCGCCGTGAAACCAGCGCATGTACATCCATATCCATTCGGCCGACATGCCCGTGCGCGCGGCGAAATAATCGGGAAACTGCGTGTGATAGGCCGTCGTGAAGGGAAACTGCCGACGCAGGCACCATCGCCGCGCTGCCACGCATAACGGTCCCTCGGTCGACAGATGCACCGCATCGGGTGCGAAGCTGGCTATCCTGTCTCCCACCCATGTCGCGCGTGTCATCGCCAGCCGGATTTCGGGATAAGTCGGGCACCGGATCGACGGATAAAGATCGGGCGAAATGACTGCAACGACATGCCCTTGTCGCTCGAGCTCGGCCCGTGTCGCTGTCAACGTGCGGACGACACCGTTGACTTGCGGGTGCCACGCGTCGGTAACAATCGCGATCCGCATATCGACGCTATCCTTACGCTGCCAGCTTCAGTTCCGCGATCCGCCGGGCCTGTTGCACATCAGCCCAGTGCAATATCTCCATTCGCCCGTCGAAATGCTCGACCAGCGCGGTGCAGCCTTCGACCCAGTCGCCATCATTGTAATAATCGACACCGGCAATATCGCGCATTTCGGCGGTGTGGATATGGCCACAGACGACGCCGTCAACGTCGCGTTTCGCCGCCTCGTGCGCAACAACCTGTTCGAACTGGCCGATAAATTCGACGGCGTTTTTGACCTTGTGCTTGGCGTGTTTGGACAGCGACCAATAGGGTTTGCCCATCGCGGCCCGAATGCGATTGACGACATAGTTGAACCGCATCAGCAGATCATAGGCCTGATCGCCGATCACCGCGAGCCAGCGATGGGCAATCATCACCGCGTCGAATTCGTCGCCGTGCAGCACAAGCAGTCTACGCCCATCGGCGGTTTCGTGGATCGCCTCGCGCACGATTTCGACGCCACCGAAATTCAACCCGGCAAACTGGCGGAACATTTCATCATGATTGCCGGGAATGTAGATCACTCGCGTGCCGCGCTTTGCCCGCTTCATCACGCGCCAGACGATGTCATTGTGCGCTGACGGCCAGTAGAATTTTTTCTTCATCCGCCAGCCGTCGATGATGTCACCGACCAGATACATCGTCTCGCTGTCAGTCGAATCGAGAAAATCGATCAGCATTGCCGCGTTGCAGCCGCGCGTGCCAAGGTGAATATCGCTGATCCAGATCGTGCGATAGCGCAACCGCTTGCGTCGGCCTTCCGGGATCGACGGCAACGGGTCCGTAAGGCCACCGAAATCAGCGCCAAACGGAATACGGGTGATCGCGTCCATATCGGCTCCCTGCTGGACGTATCGTGTTTATGCAGAGCTATGAAACCCGATTGTGACGTGCACTTTCTATTTT
Source organism: Sphingomonas sp. (assembly GCA_043756805.1). Lineage (GTDB taxonomy): Bacteria > Pseudomonadota > Alphaproteobacteria > Sphingomonadales > Sphingomonadaceae > Sphingomonas_O. The sequence goes on along the minus strand of JAYUQI010000287.1, from coordinate 3,150 downwards.
GATGCCACTATTGTGACAGCGGCTTTACATGATCCCGGCTTTATCCCGCTTCCGTTCGGCGCGCTTGATCATGAGCCAGGTCATGCACACGAGCCCGACAATCGACAGCCAGCCCCAGATATGGGCGTAAATCGGGAAGCTGTAGCTTTTGATCGGGTCTCTGCCTGCCATCTTGGTTATGGCTGCCCGGTCAACGTCGGTGATCGGCGCGATGCTGATAGTGTCGCCGCGCCCTGAATATAGGATAAAGCCCTGATCCTTGAGCCCGATGAACGGCATCCACAAGGCGCTGATTTCGCGATAGGAATAGCCGAGATCGAGCTGGATCGGTTCGCCCTTGTCATCATAGCCGCTAAACTCGGGTGTGCGCGGCAAGGTTGCGACCAGCGCAATATGCGGCGCGTTGGTCAGCGCAAAAGTGCGTGGTGCGCGGCCTTCGGGGACGTAACGCTGCGCTGCGGCATAGAGTGCCAGTCCCACGATACCGAGGATGACAAGGGTAACCAGCCAACCACCAAAACGCGCCGTCTTCATGCGCGGACTTGTAGCACGATCTTCCCGACATGCGCGCCTGAATCCATCAGCGCATGCGCTTTTGCCGCGTCGGCGAGCGGAAACACGCTGTCGATTACAGGCTTCAGTCGCCCCGCTTCGACATGCGGCCAGACAGCGCGCGCCAATTCTTCGGCGACAAGGCTTTTGAACATCACCGAACGCGGGCGCAGCGTCGAGCCGGTCAGTGTCAGGCGGCGCATCATCAGGAGCGGGATAAAAAGCTCGGTCTTTGGGCCGTTGAGGACCGCAATCGAGACATGCCGCCCTTCTTCGGCAAGGCATTGCAGGTTGCGTGGCAGATAATCACCACCAACCATGTCAAGCACGGCATTAACGCCCGCGCCGCCCGTAATCTGCTGAACCTCGGCAACGAAATCTGCCGTTTTGTAGTTTATCGCATGGTCCGCGCCGATGGCGGTCGCCTGCGTGCATTTCTCGTCCGACCCGCATGTGACGATGACGGTCAGCCCGAACAGCTTGCCAAGCGAAATCGCCATCGTGCCGATACCGCTCGTGCCCCCGTGGACAAGGACTGTGTCGCCTTCGACGGCATAGGCCCGCTCGAACAAATTGGTCCACACGGTGAACAATGTCTCGGGCATCGCGGCGGCCTCGATCATCGACAGCACGGGCGGGACGGGCAAGCAGACACCTGCCGACGCGACACAATATTCAGCATAGCCTCCACCGGGAACCAGCGCGCACATCGCCTGACCAAGCAGCGCTGTATCGACGCCTTCGCCAAGTGCCACGACGTCGCCTGCAATTTCGAGGCCCATGATTGATGGCGCGCCGGGGGGTGGCGGATAACCGCCTTTGCGTTGCAAAACATCGGGCCGGTTGACCCCGGCTGCCGCGACGCGGATCAGGACTTCACCCGGGCCGGGCGTTGGCACGGGTCGCAAGACTGGGACCAGCAATTCGGGACCGCCGGGCGTTTCTGGATCAATCGCGGTCATTGTGGCGGGAATATCAGTCATGCGATTGGTCACGAAAAAGAACTCCCTGTTACCAAGGCCGTAACCGTTCGTTCGGGCGGATGCCACAACACAAAATAGGCGCGCCGATGAGAGCGCGCCTTTTGAGAGTTCAGGATGGAAAAGTTTATTTTCCAAACACCGAATATTGCTCGTTGCCGACGAAGCCGAGCTTCGTGATTTCCGACTTCTTGATCACGGCCAGAACCTGATCGACCATGTCATAGCGCGAATTCGGATCGGGCTGCACGTGCAGTTCAGGCTCGGGCACCATATCTTTGGTCGAATCGAGATATTGGCGCAGCGTGACCAGATCAACCGCCGATCCGTTCCACGTGACCGTTCCCGCCGGATCAATCGACACCTTGTTGATGTCGGGCTTGATTGGCGGAGGATCGGTCGGCAACGCATTCGCGGGAAGATCGATCTTTACGGCGTGCGTCTGGATCGGGATCGTGATGATGAACATGATCAGCAAAACAAGCATGACGTCGATCAACGGCGTCGTGTTCATTTCACCAATGGGTTCTTCGTCGTCACCGCCGCCCATACTCATAGACATCAGGCTAGCTCCTTAAATTGCGCCGCAAGCGGCTGTCTTTGCTAAGCGCGTGCGTTGCCGCCCGGCGGGGGTTCGGAAATGAAGCCGACCTTGGCAAAGCCCGCGCGCTGCATCACATAAATCGCACCGCCAATGCACCGGTAGGGCGTATTCACGTCACCACGAATATGCGCTTCGGGCAGTTCGAGGCCAGGCGCGTTGACGCCACCCTGCTTTTCGATTTCCAGCTTCAGCTTTGAAACGGCACGATCGAGAAGTTCATTTGAATCGACGCGTGTCTGATTCCAGTAAACTTCGCACACACCTGTTGGTGCCCTGATCGAAAGCGAGACATTTTCAGGCTTCGTCACAGTTGGATCGAACCGAACTTTCGGAAGCTTCACATCAACATTTTGAACAACGACCGGAATCGTAATCAAAAAGATGATGAGGAGAACCAGCATAACGTCCACCAGCGGTGTCGTATTGATTTCCGACAGTGGCTTTTCTTCGCCGTCGTCGTCTCCACCTACTGCCATTGACATAGAAAATTGTCCTGTCGCGTTTTGAAAGACGCGGGCAGACCAAAAAGGTCCGCCCGGCCCGTGTCTATCTTAGGCTTTTGCGGGAGCCGCAACAGGCTTGGCCGCTGCCGCTTTCGCTGCGCCCACGCGAGCGGGGCGAACTGCACCGTTCGATGCCATCCAGCCATGAACGTCGTTCGTGAACGTGCCCATTTCTTCGAGGATCGCTTTGTTGCGGCCCTGAAGCCAGTTGTAGGCAAGCACCGCGGGAACCGCGACAGCAAGACCAATCGCGGTCATGTACAGCGCTTCACCGACCGGTCCGGCAACCGTGTCGATCGACGCCTGGCCCGACGCTCCGATTTTCACCAGCGCAGTCAGAATGCCCATGACGGTCCCAAACAGGCCGACAAACGGCGCGGTCGAACCGACGGTCGCGAGGAACGACAGGCCGCCCTTGAGCTTCGATTCAATCGCCGCACGCGAACGCGACATTGTCGTCAAGGCCCAATCATGCTGATCAACCGGATCGGTCAGCAGCGTATGCTGTTCC
>JAYUQI010000286.1:0-6674 GCA_043756805.1 Sphingomonas sp. | reverse complement strand
CTATCTTGGGCTTGTGCCCGACTGGTTTGTCGAGCCGGTGCGCGACGGGAACAGCGTGTTGCGGCTGCTTCACTATCCACCGATTTCTGCCGATGCGTCGGGAATAAGGGCTGGCGCGCATGAGGACATCAATCTGATTACGCTGCTGCTCGGTGCCGAAGAAGCAGGCCTGCAATTGCTTGACCGCGACGGGCAGTGGCTTGCGGTTGATCCGCCCGCTGGCGCGCTGGTCGTCAATGTCGGCGACATGCTGCAACGGCTGACGAACCATGTTTTGCCGTCGACCACGCACCGTGTCGTCAATCCGCCCCCAGAACGGCGCGGGGTGCCACGGTATTCAATGCCCTTCTTCCTGCATCTGGCAAGCGACTTTCCGATTGTGACATTGCCGGGATGTGTGACGGCGGAGCGACCCAATCGCTATCCGGAGCCGATCACGGCGGACGATTATTTGCAGCAACGCTTGAAAGAAATCGGCCTTTTGTAACAAACCGCACCCCTGAGCTTGTCGAAGGGCTGTCCTTTCTTTAGCGCCGCCGCAGAAGGACAACCCTTCGACAGGCTCAGGGATGCGGACTTCTAACGTGAATCAACCTCTCAAAATCGCGCTCGCCGGCCTCGGCACTGTCGGCGGCGGCGTCGTCAAGCTGCTCGACACCAATTATGACCTGATCACGCGGCGCGCCGGGCGGGCGATCGAGATCGTTGCCGTCAACGCGCGCGACCGGCATCGTGATCGTGGTGTGGATTTGTCGCGGTTCGCCTGGGTGGATGACACGCAGGCGCTGGCGACGCGGGCCGATGTCGATGTTGTGGTTGAACTGATCGGCGGTGCGGATGGTCCAGCGCTGGCGCTGGCCCGCGGGACGATTGCAGCGGGCAAGGCGTTTGTGACCGCCAACAAGGCCATGATCGCGCACCACGGCGTGGGGCTGGCCGAGGACGCCGAAGCGAAGGGAACAGCGCTCAAGTATGAAGCCGCCGTTGCGGGCGGCATTCCGGTCATCAAAGGCTTGCGCGAAGGTGCGGCGGCGAATGTGCTGACCGAGGTTTATGGCATTCTCAACGGCACCTGCAATTATATCCTGACGCGGATGGAGACCGAGGGGTCCGACTTTGCCGAGGTGCTCGCCGATGCGCAGGCGTTGGGTTATGCCGAGGCCGATCCGTCGTTCGACATTGACGGGGTCGATGCCGCGCACAAGCTGAGTATTCTTGCCAGCCTTGCCTTCGGGACGCGGCTCGATTTCGCGGCGGTGCACGTCAGCGGCATCCGCCATGTGCTCGCCGGAGACATTGCGCAGGCGCGGGCGCTTGGCTTTTGCGTGCGCCTTGTCGGGATGGCGCAGGCGGATGGGCATGGCCTGTTCCAGCGGGTCCATGCCTGCCTCGTGCCGATGAGCCACCCGCTCGCGCATGTTCAGGGGCCGATGAATGCGGTCGTTACCGAGGGCAATTTTGTCGGCCGGTTGCTGTTCGAAGGACGCGGCGCGGGCGAGGGGCCGACGGCGTCGGCCGTGGTTGCAGATCTGATTGACATTGCGCGTGGGGAATATGGCCCCGCGTTTGCCATGCCGGTGGCCAGTCTCGACGAAGCCAGGGCCGCCGATCCGGGGGAGCGTCGGGGACGGAGTTACTTGCGGTTTACCGTAGCGGACAAGCCCGGTGTGCTCGCCGAACTGACGGCGGCAATGCGCGATGGTGGCGTTTCAATCGAAAGCCTGATCCAGCGTGGCGCGGCGCCAGACGGTGGCGTGCTGGTCGCCATGACAACGCATGAATGCACGGCTCGTGCGGTCGATGCGGCGCTTGAGCGGCTTGAGGGTAGCGCGAGCCTGGTCGGCAAACCGATGCGGATGCCGATATTGGTTGTCTGAGGGTCCAACTCTTCAAATCCGCATGCCTGAGCTTGTCGAAGGCCTGTCCTTCTAATGACCATCGCCAAGAAAGGGCAGCCCCCTTCGGCGAAGCTCAGGACAGGCTTCGACAAGCTCAGGGATACGGTTTTCCTTGTCTAGTCGGCCAGCGGGCGCAGTTTGACGCCCTGGCCTGATGCAAAGCCCACACTCGCACTGATACCAACGCCTTTGCCGCAGCCGACAAGGAAAACGCTATTGTCCTGACAGGGGGTCGTGGTTGCGATCAGGCCGTTTCGTTCGGCGGACACGTTCTGGATCGTTGGATCGCCCGCTTCCTTTAGGATAAATGGCACACGCCAGCGATCAGCCCGACGGCGGCCGCACACGACAATTTCATTGCCTGCCCGTGGGGCCGAACAGCGCGGCTCGACCCGTGTCATCGCCTGATAATTGCCCATCGCGGCGCGCTCCTGCGCCGATGCTGGTGCCGCCACCATTGCGAGAAGTGCCGTCGTCATTATCGACTTTGTCATAACCCTCGCCTATCGCGCCGCCAGACATGGGATAGGAACATAGATCGATGGTTGCTGCAAGTCAGGTTCTCGACCGCGTATTGGTTTTGGAAATGGTGCGCGTCACCGAAGCCGCAGCCGTGGCGGCCTCAAGCCTGATCGGGCGTGGCGACGAGAAAGCGGCGGATCATGCTGCGGTCGAAGCCATGCGCGCGGCGCTCAATGAGCTCTATATGGATGGCACGGTCGTCATCGGTGAGGGCGAACGTGACGAAGCGCCGATGCTGTACATCGGCGAAAAAGTTGGTTCGGCGATCGGCACAGGACCAAAGATCGATATCGCGCTCGATCCGCTCGAGGGGACGACGATTACAGCGAAAGCCGGGCCGAATGCACTCGCGGTGCTGGCGGTGGCCGAGCATGGCAATCTGCTCAATGCCCCCGATGTTTATATGGACAAGCTGGCCGTGGGCCCGGGCTATCCCGACGGCATTATCGACCTCAACAAGACGCCGACCGAAAATGTGACGGCAGTGGCGGCGGCAAAGGGCGTGAAACCGGGCGAGATCATCGTTTGTGTGCTTGATCGTCCGCGCCATGAGAAATTGATTGCCGAGCTGCGCACGCTGGGCTGCGGCGTCATGCTGATCGGCGACGGCGACGTGGCCGGCGTCATTGCGACGACCGATCCGGACACGACGATCGACATGTATATGGGATCAGGGGGCGCGCCCGAAGGCGTGCTGGCGGCAGCGGCGTTGCGTTGCGTCGGTGGGCAGTTCAAGGGGCGGCTGCTGTTCCGCAATGACGATGAGCGTGCGCGGGCGCGCAAATGGGGGATCACTGATCTCGATCATATTTATGACCTGACCGAACTGGCCAAGGGCGATTGCATCTTTGCAGCAACGGGCGTGACCGATGGGTCGCTGCTCGCAGGCGTCAAGCGGCTGCGCGACGGGCGGATGACAACCGAAAGCGTTGTGATGCGGGCATCGTCGGGCACGGTGCGCTGGGTCAAGAGCGAGCGCGCAAAACCAGCATGATGTTAGGCCATAAAGCCGACGTTTGACGTCGCGAAATTGCCGATGCGGGGGAGGACGGCGGGCAACTCGCTGTCGCTGACCCCGAACCAGCGCGCAAGCGTTGCGGCATATTGATCGACCGATGTTGTGGGCAGCAAGCGGCCCTCGCCAACCTGATCGTCGGTCGTGATCGAAACGCTGGGCGCTTTGCCGTAAAACTGGCCGCCTTTGACGGCACCACCGACGATGAAGTGGTGCCCGCCCCAGCCATGATCCGAGCCATCGCTGTTCGCCGCCAGCGTGCGCCCGAAGTCCGACGCGGTGAATGTGGTTACGCTGTTCTGGACGCCGAGCTCGACGGTCGCTTTGTAAAATTGTCCAATGGCTTCGTCGACTTTCGCCATCAATATGCTGTGGTCCTTGAGGAGATTGTCATGATTGTCGAACCCGCCGAGCGATACAAAAAACACCTGTCGTTTTGATCCCAATGTACCGCGCGCCGCGATCAGTTTGGCAACGATAGAGAGCTGATCGGCAAGGCGATTGTCCTGGCCGTCGATGTTGAACGGCGTTGTGATCGTAACGGGCTTCAACGCATTTGCGACCAGAAACTGGAGGTCGAGCGCGCGCTTGGTCACATTGGCGAATTCATTTTCGAGGATGTTGCTGCTTGACTGAGTGATGAGCGTCTTCATCGTCGCGGCCATCGACGTGCCGTAAAAATCATAGGTGGCGGAATAAATCGGCGACACACCGCCGGGGCTGATCTGATATGGGAGGATGGTATCGCCCGACACGAACACCGCGTTGCCCGAAGCCGAAATGCAGGTCAGCGAACTGGTGGTATTGCTCGACAGCGCCAAGTCACCCAGACGCCCGCCCCAACCGATCGTCGTGCCTTCCGCGCCCAGCGACTGCCAGACCGACTGCTGGTCATTATGCGAAAACAGCTTGGGGGGCAGCGGGTTTATCTTGCGGTCGGCGCTTTTGTATTGCGTCAGTGTTGTTGGCACGACGAGCGGGCCGACGTTGAGCTGGATGGCGCACTGGCCGCTGTCCCATAGCGATTTCAATTGCTTAAGTTCGGGTGCGAGCGCGAACTGGAGATTGTCGGTCAGAGTCTGCGGCGTCTTTGGCGTCAGCGCTGTCGCAGCAAGGGCAGGCCGTTTCAGCGCCACGGCCGCACGAAGTTTTTCGTACAGGGCGTAATTGGTCGCGTCATAGGGAATGACGGTGTTGGCATAATCATTTCCGCCATAGAGGAAGACACAGACAATCGCCTTGTAATCAGTCGCTGTAAAAGCAGCTGCTTCACCGGCTGCCGCGAGATTGAGCGCAAGCGGCGCGCCCGCGCCAAGAGCGGAAACGGCGCCAGCGCGCTTCAGAAATGCCCGCCTGTGCATCGCGTCGAGATTTGCCATCGGATGCGTCCTATTTCTGGATGAGATATTCGGGGCAGGCCATGACCAGCAGGACAGCCCCGTAAATGCGGTTGAGCCGGTCCTTGTCCGTGCTGGACGCGCTAATCGCCAGTTTTTCGACCGACGCCACGATCAGCGAGACCGTGTTCGCGGACAGCTGATCGGCCGTCAGGTAAAGATTGACCCACGCCACCAGCGCTTCGGCATCGCCCGCAATCGGCAGCAGCGCGCTGTAATCCGGTTTGATGTCGTTCCGGTATCCGAATGTCGACGAAACGAAATCCGCCAGATAATTTATGTATCCGGCGTTGGTCACTTCGTCGTGCAACTGGAATTCGGGCGCGACGAGGCCAGCGCTCGCGATGCTGGTGTTGGGCGGGACATAACCGGGGCGGAAAAAGTTGAAGACTGACGGCGACCGCAGCGGTTCCTGTGCCAGCCCGTAATCCGAGCCACCCTGGCCATAAAGTAGCCATTTTCCGCTGGTGCTGCTCACTTTGAATGTCCGTCCCCACTGGACTGCGCGAAGAACCGGTTCACGCATTTTCCCGGCGGTTGCCGATGTCGACAAGGTCCGCGCTTCGGCGTCGGTCAGGATCGCAGTCCAGACGGCTTTCATGTCACCACGAATGCCCGCACCATTGTTGTTAAAGGCAGCGGCAACGCGACCGACATAGGCGGGACTCGGGTTCGATGTGACCAACCGCTGGATCATCTGCCGCCCGAAAAACGGTCCGACATTGGGGTGGTTGAACAACGTATCGAGCGCCACCTTCATTGCTGCCGGACCATCGGTGTTTGCCGGGATGGTCGTGCCGAGGAACGTGGCCGCCAGCGTCGAATGATCGCTTGCCTTGAAGGCCATGCGGTTACGCGCAAATTCGGGATCGGGGATTTTATAGCTCAGATAGGGCACGTTGACGGATACCGACTTCGCATAATCGACATCATAACCGGTAAACACGCGGGCCAGATTTTCGATGTCGGCCTGCGTGTAGCTGTCCTGCTTCGCACCCGCTGAATCGGTTTTTATGCTGCCGTCGGCATTGAGATTATAGAGCCCGATCGTGAAGAGTTGCATGACTTCGCGCGCATAATTTTCATCGGGCCTTCGCCCGGTTGTCGTGTCTTCCTTGAGATTCCCCGCCGTGTTCAGATATCGGCCCATCGCTGGATTGAGTGTCACATCCTCGAGCAGGTTGCGGAAATTGCCGAAGGCATTTTTTTTCAGGATGTCCCAATAGGCGCCCAACAGATATGTCGGCCAGAACCCGTCGATCGGGTTGACCGAAACGACCATCATTTCGGACAGGGCAAGCGCAACGCGTTTGCGCACCTGATCGTTGCCGGTGAACAGCTGGTTCCAGATCATCGGGGTGATGTCATTGCTGAAAAACCGTTGATCAGTCTGGCTGGACTCCGCGATGCTGAACCCCGTCGACGCAAGAAAATCCCACGCTGTCGGCGACATTGACTGGCTATATTGCTGTGCGAGCCATGCCGGGTAGCCGAGCGATTTGACGCTGGAGACGTCGGCAGGTGACGCAGAAAATTGAGATTGTTGGAGAAACCGTGCGGCTTGCGCGTCCGTTATTGCGACCGGGGGTGATGGCGGCGGCGGCGGCGGCGGCGGTGCAGGGGGCGGGGGCGCAGGGGGTGCGGGAGCAGGAGAGGGAGCAGGCGGCGGTGTCGGTGCGGGCGCTGGGGCTGGTGGTGGCGTTGGTGGCAACCCGACGACGGGGGGTGGTAAGGCCGCACTTGGCGCGGCACCGCTTTCGCCACAGGCCGCGACCGCAAGCGAGGCCACCGATACAAATGTGATCGGCAGCGGTCTCAGGCCTGATGGCTGATTTAGAGAGG
>JAYUQI010000285.1:0-2556 GCA_043756805.1 Sphingomonas sp. | reverse complement strand
CGAGCGCGGCGAGATCGTGCGCGACCGCTACGGCGTGCCCCACATCTTCGCGCGGAACGCGCACGACCTCTTCTTCATGCAGGGCTACGTGCTCGCCCAGGACCGCCTCTTTCAGATGGACCTCTACCGTCGGCGCCGGTCAGCACGTCGGCGAGGCGCTGGCGCTGATCGCTGCCAACGACGACAAAACGCCACGGGGCGAGCTTGCCATGATCGGGCACACGGATCGCCGCCTCCATTATCGTGCGGAGCTGCGCCGCATCGGGGCCGGGTTCGACCATATCGCGCGGCTTCCCCGACCGGCGGGTGCGCAAGAGCGCGAGTGTGGTGCTGGTGTCGTTGAACATGACTGCCTGCTAGATCAGCGTGCGTTCAGGCACAATCATCTGTATTCGCGCGCTATGTTTGCTTTGCTCCTGTCCGCCACGATTGCTGCCGACCCCTCGCTGACCCGACTTCAGGCCGAGGACGCACGGATTGCGGCAATGAGCTGGCGGATGCAGACGGCCAATGCGGCGCTTTGTCCGCAAAATGCGCCTGTTTCGGGCGTGTCGATCCACGCGCTGTCGCAATATCGGGTCAGCCAACGCGCCGCCGCCATGACGCAATTCGGGTTGCGTGACCGGGTCGGGGTGGCGGCAGTTGCGCCAGGAAGCGCGGCGGATCGCGCCGGGTTGAGGGTTGGCGATATGATTTATGGGGTCGACGGTCAGGAGACGCCGACGGTCGTCGCCAATGCGGGCTATGCGCCGGCAGGGCAGGTCGAAGCGATGATCGATGCGGCGCTTGCGGCTGCGCCGGCTGACTTGGAGATCATGCGCCCGAGCGGCGTCGAGGAACGGATCGAACTTGCCGGTGATCCGGGATGTGCGTCGCGGGTTCAGATCATTGCCGGGGGGGCGATCAACGCGAAAGCGGATGGGCAATATGTCCAGATCAATGCCGCCATGCTCGATTTTGCCGCAAATGATGATGAACTCGCGGTCATCGTCGCGCATGAATTGGCGCACAATATATTGCGCCACATCGCCCTGAAAACGCCGTCGAAACAGGCCGAATATGCCGCTGACCGCATGGGCGTCTGGCTGATGGCGCGCGCGGGTTATGATGTCGACGCCGTCGTGCCGTTCTGGACGCGGTTTGAAAAGCGGACCAATGCGGGCATCTTTGCTGATGGCAGCCATCCCTCGCCCAAGAAGCGCATTGCTGCCGTTGCTAAGGCAGTCGCCGAAGTGAAAGCGCAGCGTGCTTCCGGAAAACCATTGATCCCAGTCGCGCAATAATCTGGCTTCACATGGGGATTTTCCCCGCTAGTCTGCGCGACAACAGGCCAATCAGGTCCATTTGAGTTTTCGGGGAGTTTCTATGGCTATCATTCCGGCGATCGCGCTCGGCTTTTTGATGTTGCTGCTGCTGGGCGGCGTTTATGTTGCCGTCAATCGCGATCCGGAATTTGCGGGGCACCCCAAGGGGCTTTACGTCCTGTTTTTTGCCGAAATGTGGGAGCGCTTTTCCTATTACGGGATGCGTGCCCTCCTGATTTTCTACCTGACCAAGCATTGGCTCTTTGCCGATGACAAGGCCAATCTGATCTATGGCGCGTATACGTCACTGGTCTATATCACCCCGGTGCTCGGCGGTTATCTGGCGGACCGGTACCTCGGCCAGCGCAAGGCCGTGCTGTTTGGGGGGATCATGCTGGCCATCGGCCACGGGTTGATGGCCGTCGAGGGCACTGGCGGACAGGCAGACGCGACGATCAACATCTTCTGGGCTGCGCTCGCGTTCATCATCGTCGGCTCGGGCTTCCTGAAAGCCAATATTTCAGTCATTGTCGGACAACTATATCCGCGGACGGATATCCGCCGCGACGGCGCTTATACGATTTTCTATGTCGGGATTAACGTCGGCGCGGCGATCGGCACGATCCTTGTCGGCTATCTCGGCGAGACCTATGGCTGGGGCTATGGCTTTGGCCTGGCGGGTATCGGGATGTTGCTCGGGCTCGTTGTGTTCGTGCTCGGCAAGCCGTTGCTGCTTGGCAATGGCGAGGCACCGAACCCGCTGACCAAAGGCAAGGAATGGTCACTCTACGGCATTGGCGTCGCGTCGGTTGCTGTGATTTGGGCGCTGGTCCAGTATCAGAGCGTCATCCAGAATTTGCTGATCGTCTCCGGTGTCAGCTTGTTGCTCTATGTTCTCTACGCCGCAATGAAGCTTGAGCCACACGCCCGGGACAGGATGTTTGCCATCCTGTTTCTCATTGCGCTCAACCCGATTTTCTGGGGACTGTTCGAACAAGCGGGCGGGTCGCTCAATCTCTACACTGACCGATTTGTCGACCGCGCGGGTGTTCCTGCCTCGCTGTTCCAGTCGATCAACCCGATTTACATTGTGGTTCTCGCCCCGCTGTTCGCTTGGTTGTGGCAATGGCTAGCAAAACGCGGGCTGGAGCCTTCGGCACCGGCCAAATTCGGGCTGGCACTGGTTCAGGTCGGGCTTTCATTCCTGGTGTTCGTGTGGGGCGCAAAGACCGTCGGCATCGAAGCGATGACC
>JAYUQI010000284.1:0-2559 GCA_043756805.1 Sphingomonas sp. | reverse complement strand
AGCGCATCGATTTGGGCCAGGGGAAAGCGCGGATGATGGCGGGAATGGCTTCGGCGAGAACATCCGATGTGGGCCGTCCGGGCTTGTCGATCACGGCGAACAAAACGCCGTCACGCTCGGTCAGGTGCTCGCGAGTCAGGCCGGTCGAGCGGAGGAAACCCGCGAGCGCTTTTTCGGGCGCATTGGCGCGCGGGCCTTTTCGTTCTTCGCTGACGCTTTCGGTCGCATCGGGCAATCCGCGAGCGATGAGCGCGAGGCGACGCGGCGTGGCGAAGGTTTCGATGCTGGCCGCACTGAGCCCCGCCTTCGCAATCTCCTCGGCAAACAGCCGCGCGAGATCATCCTTGGCCTTGACCTGCATTCGCGCGGGAATTTCCTCGGAGCGCAGCTCAAGCAAAAAATCGGTCATGACAGCGCCGCCAGATCGAACGCAGACCAATCCCTTCGCGCCTTTCCTTCTTCTTCGCGCCTTCGCGTGAACCCCTTCACGCTCTCACGGCGCATGCGTTGAAGCAGAAGAAAAGTGGTTTCACGCAAAGGCGCAAAGGAGAAGGAAAGGCGCGAAGAAGGTAAAATGCCTGCGGCGCTACTCACGCCACCCACCCGTTCTTCGTCATGTGCGCCGCGCAGGCGCCTTTCGCCAGATCGCGCACACGGCCCATGTAGGCAGCGCGTTCGGCGACCGAGATCACGCCGCGCGCTTGCAGCGTGTTGAAGATGTGGCTGGCCTTGATCGCCTGTTCATAGGCGGGGATGGGCAGGTTGGCTTCGAGGCAGTTTTCGCATTCCGCTGTGGCCATCTTGAAGCCGTCGAACAGCGTCTTCGTATCGGCAATCTCGAAATTCCACGTCGACATCTGCTTCTCATTTTCCAGGAAAACATCGCCGTAAGTCACGCCATTTCCATTGAAATCGAGATCGTAAACGCTGTCCTTATTCTGGACATACATAGCGAGCCGCTCGAGGCCATACGTGAGCTCACCCGCGACCGGTTTGCAATCGAATCCACCCATTTGCTGGAAATAGGTGAACTGCGTGACTTCCATCCCGTCGCACCAGACTTCCCAGCCCAAGCCCCACGCACCGAGCGTCGGCGATTCCCAGTCATCCTCGACGAAGCGGATGTCGTGGAGCAACGGATCGATGCCGATCGCCACCAGGCTGCCGAGGTAAAGCTCCTGCAAGTCGGGCGGGCTGGGCTTCAGGATTACCTGATACTGGTAATAATGGCCGAGGCGGTTCGGATTTTCGCCGTAGCGCCCGTCGGTCGGGCGGCGACAGGGCTGGACAAAGGCCGCGTTCCAATGATCGGGACCGAGCGCGCGCAAGGTCGTCGCGGTATGAAACGTCCCAGCCCCCATTTCCATGTCATAGGGTTGCAGGATCACGCAGCCGCGATCGCTCCAATAATCATGGAGCGTCAGGATCAGCTTTTGAAAGCTGAGCGGCTTGGCCACGGCGCGGTCCCCTTCGCAGGTGCAACAAATCTTGGGGGTGCCTTTGGCGGGATGGGTGGGATTGGTCAACACCAGTGCCGTATCCCTGAGCCTGTCGAAGGGCTGTCCTTTTTTTGATATGGTGGCAAAGAAGGACAGCCCTTCGACAAGCTCAGGGAAGCGGTTTATTTATTTACATAAGCACACTAACTCACGTGCCATGAAACGCACTATCGTGTCCGCGCTCGCGGCGTTCGCACTGCTCTCCTGTCACAGTACGCAAAGCGAGGCGAAGCCGATCCGGCCCGCGCTGTGGAAAGTCAGCGATGCCGACACGACAATCTATCTGTTCGGGACGATCCATCTGCTGCCCAAGGATCTGGCATGGCAAACACCCAGGATGATTGCGGCGATGCGCGCGTCGCAGGGGCTGGTGCTTGAAACCGTGATGGACAAGGACCCGCAGAAAACGGGCGCAATCATGACGCAACTGGGCATGTCACCCGCACTGCCGCCGCTGCTCGATCGCGTGCCCGCTGACAAGCGCGACGCGTTGCAGCGGATCGTGACGAGAAGCGGTGTGCCGCTGACCGTGCTCGACCGGTTCGAAACCTGGGCCGCAGCGCTGACGCTGGCGTCCGCAGGGATGCGCGACTTGCCGGTCAGCGCCGAATATGGCGCGGAAGCGGTTCTGGCGAAGCATTTTACGACGGACGGGAAACCTGTGGCGGGACTGGAAACACCCGCGCAGCAACTCGGCTATTTCGACGGCTTACCCGAAACCGCGCAACGCCGGTTTCTGGCGAGTATTGCTGACGATGACACGAATGCCCGCGCCGAATTCGACGCCATGATCGCAGCGTGGGGCGCGGGTGACGTCAAGAAGATTGCGCTGACCTTCGACGACGAACTGAAACTTTCGCCCGAGCTGACCGAAGTGCTGCTGAAAAAGCGCAACGCCAACTGGTCGGACTGGATCGTCGTGCGGATGGCGAAACCCGGAACCATTTTTATTGCTGTCGGTGCCGGGCATCTGGCGGGTTCTGATTCAGTCAACAGGATGTTGGCGAAACGTGGCTTAAAACTATCCCGAATTCAGTAGACCCGCAGTCCTGAGCCTGTC
>JAYUQI010000283.1:0-6727 GCA_043756805.1 Sphingomonas sp. | reverse complement strand
CAGCGGGATGCCGCACCGGTTCCACCATATCTCGACTGATGAAGTTTTCGGATCGCTGAGCGCGGATGATCCGGCGTTTCACGAGGACACGCCTTATGCGCCCAATTCGCCTTATTCGGCGTCGAAGGCAGCGTCGGACCATCTCGTCCGCGCTTATCACCACACTTATGGCCTTCAGACGACCATGACGAATTGCTCGAACAATTATGGTCCGTATCAATATACCGAAAAGCTGATCCCGCTGTTTGTGATCAATGCGCTGACGGGCAAGCCGCTGCCGGTTTATGGCGACGGGATGAACGTGCGCGACTGGCTGCATGTCGATGATCATTGTCGCGCGATTGATATGGTGCTGGCGGGTGGCAAGTCCGGCGAGACCTATAATGTCGGTGGCGGTGAGGAATTGCCGAACATGACCGTTATCACGACGATCTGTGCAACAGTCGACGCGCTGTTTGCGGCAGACCCCGGATTGGCGGCGACGTTCCCCGATGCACCAGCGGCACAAGGGCGTCCGACGTCGGACCTGATTACGTATGTTACCGATCGGGCGGGGCATGACCGGCGATACGCCATCGACTGCCGCAAGTTGTCGGCCGAACTTGGCTATGTGCCCGCCTATGACTTTGCGGGCGGGCTTGCCGCGACGATCCGTTGGTATGTCGATCAGTCCGACTGGTGGGCCTGAGCCTCAAGGTGGAATAGCAGAACGGTCTGCGGGATCGTTAACGGCAGTTGCATGCCGAAACTCATCAGGGCGTCGCCCGATAGGAGCGCGCCGTCGCCGAGCAGATCGAGCGCATCGACGACCGACGGACCCGAGACCGCGCGCCAGTCCTGCGGCCAGACAAGCCGAACGCGGTAGTTCATGTCAGCAGCCAGGCCGGTCGGATAGAAACGGTCGGGCAGCGTTGCGTCATGCCCCGTCATGAACGCCACCGACCACAAAGCCTGCGATTGATCCGCCGCGACGACGCCGATGATGTTCAGATAGTCGGGCGCATCAAGCCGCTGAAAATCGCCAGTATGGATCAACGCGCGATACTGCTTGTGCAGCGTGATCGCGGCTTTCAACTGGTCGAGATCGCGTTGTGGCTCGGTCAGCAGGTTCAGCTCGAGGCCCATATGCCCCATCATCGCGGTGCCCGAGCGCATCGCCATCGATAGTTTGCGCCCGGTCTGGTGACATTCGGATGGCCCGACATGCGCGCCCATGACGTCAAGCGGCAGGAAGTAAGACGCGCCGCGCTGGATCGTCTGGCGGTCGAGCGCGTCGTTGCTGTCCGATGTCCAGATGCGGTCGGTATGGGCGAGAATACCGAAGTCGGGCCGCGCACCGCCCGACGCGCAGGTTTCGATTTCGACGTGCGGGTGCGCCGTGCGGACGCGGTCGATCAACGCGTAAAGCGCCGCGACCTGGGCGTGGGCGCGCGGTCGCCCTTGCGCATCGCCGGGATGGTTCAAATCGCGGTTCATGTCCCATTTGATATAGCCGATGGCATGATTGCGCAGGACGGCATCGATGCGCTCGAACAGATAGTCGGAAACTTCGGCGCGCGCGATGTCGAGGACATATTGGTGGCGGAAGGGGACGTGATCAATGCCCTCGATCCGCATCGCCCAATCGGGATGGGCGCGATACAGATCGCTGTCGGGATTGACCATTTCGGGTTCGAACCAGATGCCCATTTCCATGCCGAGGCCGGTAACATGGTCGACGAGCGGCTTCAGGCCATCGGGGTACACCGCGTCCGACACAGTCCAGTCGCCCAGCCCTGCACGGTCATGCCGCCGCGATCCGAACCAGCCGTCGTCAAGCACGAACCGCTCAACCCCAAGCGCGGCGGCGCGGCTGGCGAGATCTTTCAGCTTCTCGACATCATGCGCGAACCAAACGGCTTCCCAGGTATTGTAATGCACCGGGCGCGGCTTGGCGCGCGTTGCAGGGCGCAGGATGTTCGTCCGCACATGATGGTGGAAATGGCGGCTCAGCGCGGCAAAGCCATGCGCGGAATAGCCGCAGACAATGTTGGGGCTTTGAAAGGCCTCCCCCGGTGCCAACCGGACTTCGCCGGGCAGGAGCAATGCCCCCATTGATGCAAACACCCGACCGTCGGTGAGCGTATCGACGCGGACACGGTGGTTGCCGCTCCACGCGAGATGGACGCCATAGGCTTCGCCCGCATTTTCAGTGGTCGCCTGTCCGCACAGGATCACGGCCGGAAAACTGTCATGCGACGTTCGCCCGCGCCGGTTTTCGCGGATGTAACCACCCGAGAAACGGCTGATGCGCTCGCGGCGAAACTCGTCCGACCAGCGGCCCGAAAAGCCGATAATTTCGGTCATCGGCTGCGGGATCGGCAGGAACGCCGTTGCCATTTCGGTCAGGTCAAGCGCCGCATCGCCGTAATTTGTCAGCGCCGCACCGATCGTAAAGACACCCGAATGCGGATCGACGCGGATGGTGTAGTCGAGCCCCAGCCGCGTCCGGACATCCGAACATGTAATCGTCGCGCCATGCGTCCGTTCGGTCACCTTGACGACGTCGAACCGGCTGCTCCAGTCCTGCCCCGCCCGATGCGCCGAAAAGCCCGATGGCCCGAGCAACCCGAGGCCGGGTTCCATGGCAAGCGACGCCGTGATCGGCACGTCTGCCATCCCCGGACCGCCCTGTCGGGCGCTCAGTCTGGCAAGCTCGTTGATCGGAACGCTGGCGCCGAGCCGCTTGCCCCAATGGATGATATGCGGCGGCGCGCCGATTGCGCAGCCAACAATCAAAGTCATTTCGCCGGCATCGACGCGTATATGAGTCATGTGGTTTTCCAGAAGAGAACCTGAGCGCGAATGGACAATATCGATTGCATGGGCAATGGCCGCTAATGCGAAAGTGCAGGCGTTAATACGATGAGCGACCATATTCTTGTGATTGATGAGGGGACGACGTCGACCCGCGCGATGCTGTTTGGCATTGACGGCGATTGTCTGGGCAGTTGCCAGAAACCGATCACGCAGCATTATCCCGCCCCCGGCCTTGTCGAACATGACGCCGCGGAAATCTGGACGCTGACGCTCGAATGCGCGCAGGAAATGGTCAAAAAAGCGGGCGGTGCCCACCGGATCGCGGGCATCGGCATCACCAACCAGCGCGAGACAATCGTCTTCTGGGACCGGCGGACAGGCGAGCCACTCGCCCCGGCCATCGTCTGGCAGGACCGGCGGACGGCAGAGATTTGCGAAGCGCTGAAGGCCGACGGGCATGAATCCACCGTGCAGGCCAAGACCGGGCTGCTCCTCGATCCCTATTTCTCGGGGTCGAAGATCGGCTGGGCACTCGCCAACTGGCCGCAACTGAAAGACGCGGGCGACAATCTCGCGGTCGGCACCATCGAAAGCTACCTCGTCTTTCGCCTGACGGGCGGCGCGCATATCAGCGACGCAACCAATGCCTCGCGCACCGCGCTGATGGCGATTGGCAGTGCGGGCTGGGATGATGGCCTGCGCGATCTGTTCGGCGTGCCGCGCGCGATCTTGCCCGAGATTGTCGATAGCGCGGGCGACCTCGGCAAGACGCACCCCGATCTGTTCGGTGGCGCGATCCCTATCTGCGGCATGGCGGGCGACCAACAGGCAGCGCTGATCGGGCAGGGCTGCTTGGCCCCCGGCCAGACCAAAGCGACGTTCGGGACCGGCGCTTTCGTCCTGACGCAGACCGGGCGGACGCTTCCCCAATCGCGCCACCGGTTGCTGTCGACGATTGCATGGCAACTTGGCGGCGAGCGGCACTATGCGCTCGAAGGATCGGTTTTCGTCGCGGGAAGCCTCATCCAATGGTTGCGCGATGATTTGAACCTGATCGATCATGCGGCGGAGACCGAGCCGCTCGCGCGCAGCGTTGCCGATAATGGTGGCGTTTATCTCGTGCCTGCGCTCTCGGGTCTCGGTGCGCCACATTGGGTGCCGAATGCGCGCGGCGCGATCATGGGATTGAGTTTTGCCGCGAAAAAAGCGCATATCGCGCGCGCCGCGCTCGAGGCCATGGCGCATCAGACAAATGATTTGAAAAATGCCTTTGCGGCGGATGGGGCCGATTGGGCCGAATTGCGCATCGACGGCGGGATGGTGGCGAATGACTGGATGGCGCAGGATTTGTCGGACATGCTCAACATCGATGTCGAGCGACCGGGTTTCATCGAAACGACGGCGCTGGGCGCAGCGATGCTCGCGGGTGTGGGCGCGGGGCTTTATCCGTCGCTCAGGGAGGCCGCCGTGATGCGACGCGGCGTGACGCGGTTTCGCCCGCAGATGGATGCCGCGACGCGCAAGACCCGCCTCGAAGGCTGGGCCGACGCCCTTGCGCGCGTGTTATGACACTGCACGAAGATTTCCTCGCCCGCCTGCACGCGATGCCCGTCGTTGCGATCCTGCGCGGGGTGACCCCTGCCGAAGTCGAGGGCGTCGTCGAAGCGATCATCGCAGGTGGCGTGACGCTTATTGAAGTGCCGCTTAATTCGCCCGATCCGTTCACGTCGATCGCGCGCATGGCCACACGCTTTGCCGGTCGCGCGATCATCGGCGCGGGAACAGTATTATCGGTTGCCGATGTCCAGCGGTGCAAGGACTCGGACGCGCAACTCATTGTTTCACCCAACATGCGGCCCGATGTGATTGCGGCCACCGTCGCGGGGGGCATGTTGTCAGCGCCCGGCTGTTTCACACCGACCGAAGCCTTTGCGGCGCTCGATGCGGGGGCGCATGCGGTCAAGCTGTTCCCCGGCGAACTGGTCTCGCCGTCGGTGGTAAAGGCGATGCGTGCAGTTTTGCCCAAGGCAGCGACGGTCCTCGTGGTGGGCGGGGTCACGGTGGAAAATGCCGCGGCATTCCGATCCGCAGGCGCGGACGGCTTTGGCGTCGGCGGGTCGATCTATCGGGTCGGGACGACGGCGGAAGAGGCCGGACGCAATGCAGCGGCGTTTGCGGAAGTGTTGAAAATAAGGTAGTTTTGCATTATCTGTGTCACAGATATATTGACAAGGACCAACTGATGACTGTCCTGACCGTAACATCGCGGGGACAAGTGACCTTTCGTCGCGACGTGTTGCTGCATCTTGGCATCAAGCCCGGAGATAAGATCGAGCTTGATCTGCTGCCCGATGGCCGAGGCGTTGTTAAGGCTGCGCAACAGCCAGGGATAATTGATGGGTTTGTCGGTTTGCTCGCCGGAAAAACATCGAAGGTGGCGACCATTGATGAGATTAACGCGGCCATTGAGGACGGGTGGGCCGGCAAAGCGTGAAAGCCACAGTCGACACCAATGTCTTGCTGCGCGCCGTCGTATGCGACGATCCGGAACAGGCCGCAATCGCGAAGAAGGTGTTGGCAGACGCCGAAGTGATCGCTGTCGCAATCGCATGCCTTTGTGAATTTGTCTGGGTGTTGCGGTCAACCTACAAGTTCCAGAGTGCTGACATCGCCGCCGCCATCCGCGCGCTGATCGCCACCGGCAAAGTCTCGACACATCGCCAGTCTGTCGAAGCTGGATTAGCCGTCTTGGAAGTGGGCGGCGATTTTGCCGACGGCGTCATCGCATTCGAAGGCCAGCTATTGGGCGGGCAGACGTTTGTATCGTTCGACCGCAAAGCAGTTTCGTGCCTGACAAGACAAGGCCGATCAGCCCAGTATCTGGGCGTTTAATCAAGCGCGGCCTTATTATGGTACTCGCTTACCCCGCCAAAATCGTTGCTGCGGTCTCCTCAATCGTCCCCGCCACGAGGATCGCGTCGCCGCCGACCATGCCGACTTTGGTCTGGCCGTTCTCGTCGGTGCGGAGGTACGCGACGTTGGCTACGACGATCATATAATCGCCGCCGCGCGACTTGAGTAGAACGAATTTCATGTTGGTGTCTCCTGACACCCGATGCTCTAGGTGCGCCGCCTCTTCGTTTGATTAACGCCGGGTACAAATCGTCTCGGGCAGGCCGGTGATATCGGTTTCATAGATGAACAGCGCTCCTGCCAGCGGCTGCGCCGCAAGCGTTTCTGTGCTCAGGCCATCGCGCGCCGTGGTGATCATTAGCAGGTTCAAGTCGGCGCCACAAAAGGCGGGGCAACTCGGCTGGCTGACAGGCAGGGCAATGCGACGCTCGATGCTGCCGTCGGGGCGATAGCGAACGACTTCACCCGATCCCCATTGCGCATTCCACAGATGATCTTCGGCATCGATGCAGCTGCCGTCGGGATAGCGATTGCCGGTGGTCGTCGCAAAGACTTCGGGATCGCCGACCGGGCCATCGTTCGGGTCAAAAGCAAAGCGCCAGATCGTCTGGCGCGGCGAATCGGCGAAATACATCTGCGTGCCGTCGCCGCTCCAGCACAGGCTGTTGGGAATTTTGATGTCGCCGAGGAACGGCGTTGCCTGCCCGCCGCCGTCGTATCGCCACAGGTTGCCGAGCGGGCTGCCCTTTGCTTCGGCCATGCTGCCGACCCAGAAAGTGCCGCTGCGATCAACGCGACCGTCGTTCAGGCGCAGATGGGCATGATCGGCCGTGACTGGCGCCAGCATGTTAAACGCGCCGGTCGCGGGGGTGAAGTGCGCAAAACCGGATTCGAAGCCGCCGAGATAGGTGCCCGGCGTTTCCGTCAGGGCAATGCTGCCAAGACGCTGCGGCAGGGCAAAGCTCGCGGGCTCGCTGCCCGGCTGCCATTGCCAGAAGCGCGACGACTGGATGTC
>JAYUQI010000282.1:0-2565 GCA_043756805.1 Sphingomonas sp. | reverse complement strand
GCAGGCAGAACATCAGCAGGCGGTCGTTCTTCTTGCGGCGGAAACCCATGAGCTTTCCGGCGACGAAGACAGGAACAAGTTGCCCATCGATGGCGCGCTCGAACGCGATGTCCTTCAGCCGCTGGACGCCGAAATCGAGCGCAGCTTCCCAGGCGCGGCGAAAACCCTCGGCACCGGGCTGGCGGCGAAGATAATAGGCACCTTCCGGCGACATGTTAACCCGGGCAGCGGCGCGGCTCACGCTGCCGGTGTCGGCGAGTGCTTCGATGAAGGCGCGCTGGCGATCGGGGGTCCAGCCGTCATGCCGGTATTTACGCGGGACGGCGTCGAAATCGGGCAGCGGCGCACGGTCTTCGCGGGGGACGGGGACGAGGTTTTGCATCGATGGTCTCCTTTCAGAAAAAGTCATGAATAACCCATATGGTTATATGTAGGACAGCCCCTTGATCGTTTTTGTGGCGCGCCCACATTCATGGTCTTCCGGCGGCAACACCCCGCCGATGTGGACTGTCACGATGATCGACGTTCGACCTTTTGCTTCGCTGGGCGCGGCCAATCATGGCTGGCTTGACGCGCACCATCATTTTTCGTTTTCGAACTATCATGACCCGGCGCGGATGGGATGGGGGAGCATCCGCGTGTGGAACGATGATGTCATCGCCGCACAGTCGGGCTTTCCACCGCACGGGCACAGCGACATGGAAATCATTACGTACGTGCGTAGCGGCGCGATTACGCATGAGGATTCGCTGGGCAACAAGGGGCGGACCGGCGCGGGCGATGTTCAGGTGATGAGCGCGGGCACCGGCGTTCAGCATGCCGAATATAACCGCGAGGACGGGGCGACGACGCTGTTCCAGATCTGGATCGAGCCGCACACGGGAGGCGGTGCGCCACGCTGGGACATGAAGCCGTTTGCGCGCGATGACCGCTCCGGCGCGTGGCAATTGCTGGCGAGTGGTTTCGGCGAGGCCGACGCGCTTGAGATACGCACCGATGCGCGGATTTGGGGCGCGGTGCTCAAGGCGGGCGAGACTTTGTCATACGACGTTGGCGCGGGGCGGCATGCCTATCTCGTGCCAGCGCTCGGACGAATTGATGTGGGCGGGACTGTGGCGGCAGCGCGCGATGGCGTGGCGCTCGGCGGTGGGGCGGTGACGATCATAGCGCTTGACGACAGCGAGATCGTATTGGTGGACGCGGTGTAACCGTAAGACCGCAGTCCTGAGCCTGTCGAAGGACGGTTGACGCGAACCGTCCTTCGACAGGCTCAGGACTACGGGGTTAAAATGGACAGAAGTCCCTTTTGGTCTTTATAGCGCCGCCATGCTGCTTGCCGACTGTGTTCTTTTTATCGATGCCGAAGCCATGATTCTCGACAAGCCGGCGGGGCTGGCGGTCGATGCGCCGCGCGACGGATCGTTGAGCGTGATGAACCATCTTGATTCGTTGCGCTTTGGCTTTGAGCGGCATCCGTCGATTGTCCACCGGCTTGATCGTGACACGTCGGGCTGTCTGCTGCTCGCGCGCAATCCGAAAGCGCAGAAGCGGTTTTCGCAAGCGTTTGAAGCGGGGACGGTCGAGAAGACGTATCTGGCGGTGCTGGCGGGGGTGCCCAAGGAACCCGGCGGGACGATTGATATGCCGCTCAACAAAGTCAGCACGCGCGAGGCGGGGTGGCGGATGATCCATGAGCCCAAGGGGCAACGCGCGGTGACGCATTGGGACATCGTGACGTTCGGCGATGGCAAGGCGCTGGTCCGCTTTCGGCCCGAGACGGGGCGGACGCATCAGTTGCGCGTGCATGCGGCAAGCGGGATCGGCATCGCGATTGAAGGCGACCCGGTTTATGGTGTGAAAGGGCCGCATATGCTGCTTCATGCCGAAACATTGTCGGTGCCGCGCGAGGGCAAGGCAGCGGTGATGGCGACCGCACCGCTGCCGGCGCATTTCCCCGACTGGGCGCGACATGCCATCGGCTGAGTGGCCGCCTTTGCCCGAAGACGCGCTTGAGGAGCGGTTCCTCGCAGGGACGGGGCCGGGCGGGCAGAATGTCAATAAAGTGGCGACGGCGGTGCAGATGCGCCTCGATGTCTATGCACTGCGGCTGGCCCCGGCGGTTTATGCGCGGCTGAAAGCGCTGGCCGGGTCCCGCTGGACCAATGACGGCGAGATCGTGATCACGGCGCGCGAATATCGCAGCCGCGAAGCGAACCGCGAGGAAGCACGGATGCGGCTGGCGGAACTGGTCGGCAAAGCGCATGTCGCCCCAGTCCGCCGCGTGAAGACCCGACCGAGCAAAAGCGCGCGCGAGAAGCGGATGGTGGGCAAAGCAGTCAGGTCGGATGTGAAAAAGGGGCGGGGAAAAGTGAGTTTTGACTGATCTCATCTCTTTTTTCGTCACCCCCGCGAAGGCGGGGGTCCAACGCCCGAGGCTTGAAGTTCGGGAGTTGGATTCCCGCCTTCGCGGGAATGACGAAAATTGAGAAAGTGAGTTTTGATTAGTGCCGCAGTGCTGAGCCTGTCGAAGCACGGTTTACACATTCAACCGTGCTTCGACAGGCT
>JAYUQI010000281.1:0-6749 GCA_043756805.1 Sphingomonas sp. | reverse complement strand
TTCTCGTCGCGGTGCGGGCGTTGCTGGGCAAGGCATTGGGCAGCGAGACGTTCAAGCGGCGGGTGCTCGTGCTCGGCGCGGGACAGCGGGCGGACCGGCTGCGCCGACTGGGCGAATCGAAGGGGGCAGGGTTCACGGTCGTCGGCCATGTCGACATGGGCGATGTGCCCAGCGTCATCCCGAGCGCGGTGTCGCGCGATCATATCGAAAATCTATCCGATTATGTGACGAGGCTGAACGCCAATGAAGTCGTGCTGGCGCTGGAGGAACGGCGCAATGCGATCCCGCTGGGTGATCTGCTGCGCGTGCGGACGGCGGGCGTGCATGTCAACGAGATCACCACTTTTCTTGAGCGCGAGACCGGGCGCGTGGATTTGCGGTCGACCAACCCGTCGTGGCTGATTTTCTCCGACGGCTTTTCAAGCGGGCGGCGGCTGTCGTCGGTGGCCAAGCGGATTTTCGATATTGGCGCGAGCGGGTTGCTGCTGGTGCTGACCGTGCCGTTAGTGATGATCACGGCGCTGCTCGTGAAGATGGAATCGAAAGGCCCCGCTTTCTATCGCCAGACGCGCGTGGGCCTGTTCGGACAGGAATTCGACATCTTGAAGCTGCGCTCGATGCGGGTGGACGCCGAAGTGGCGGGCACCGCCGTGTGGGCGAAAAAGGACGATCCGCGGATCACGCGGGTGGGGCGGATCATCAGGAAGCTGCGTATCGATGAATTGCCGCAGGTGTGGACCGTACTGAAAGGCGAAATGAGCTTTGTCGGCCCGCGCCCCGAGCGTCCGACGTTCGTTGCCGAACTCGCGCAGCAAATGCCTTATTATGCCGAGCGCCACATGGTGAAGCCGGGGATCACCGGATGGGCGCAGATCAACTATCCCTATGGCGCGAGCATGGACGATGCGCGCCACAAGCTGGAATATGATCTTTATTATGCCAAGAATTACACGCCGTTTCTTGACGTGGTAATCCTGTTGCAGACGATCCGCGTCGTGCTGTTTCCGGAAGGGGCGCGATGATCGGCTTGATTGCTTATCTGGGCCATGCGCTCGCAGCGCTGCTGTTTGGCATATTGACTGTCGGGGAAGTGCGTGCGGCGCGGCGCGAGCGGCACCGCTGGGCACTTGCGGCTGCCTATGCAGCGACTGTGGTCTGGGCGATTGCCAGCGCAGCGATGGTGCCGACGGCGCTGGCGGCAGGCTATGCCGAAACGGTGCGCAATGTGGCGTGGCTCGGTTTCATGTTTGCGCTGCTGCGGCGCGGCGAAGGCGAACGGCGGATGTGGTCGCTGCGCGCAGTCTATGCCGCACTGCTGCTGGTGGCCGGATTGCAGATCGGGATCGGTGCGCTGGCCCCTTATCTGGGCACCGACAGCACCATCGAGTCCCTGTTGTTGCAGGCAACATTCGTGATGCGGATGATGTTTGCGATTGGTGCGCTGGTGCTGGTCCATAATATCTACACAGCGGCGGCCACGGGCGCGCGGGCGGGGATCGGCTTGCCGATGACGGCGCTGGCACTGTTGTGGGCCTATGATCTCAATCTCTATACGCTTTCCTATCTGGCCGATGGCTGGATGGAATGGCTGGTGGCACTGCGTGGCTTTGCTGTTGCCGGCATCGCCGCTTTGTTTGCGCTGGCGGCGCGGCGCAACCAGAGCTGGTCGATCCGCCTGTCGCGCACGGTGGCATTCCGTTCGCTCTCGCTGGGCATTGTGGCGGCTTACTTGCTGCTGACGATTGTTCTTTCGGCGCTGCTCGAATCGATTGGCGTGTCGGGCGCGGCGATGGTGCAGGTCGGATCGCTGGTTCTTGCCGCAATTGCCGCCATCATCATTTTGCCGAGCGCGCAGTTGCGCGCGCGTTTGCGTGTGTTGTTGTCGAAACATATGTTTGCGCATCGTTATGATTATCGCGCCGAATGGCTGCGGTTTACCGATACGCTGGGCCGCCCCGGCGATGCGCCCGCGCCGCTCGATGTGCGTGTGGTCAAAGCGATTGCCGATATTACCGAAGCCCCCGCCGGGTTGCTGCTGATCCCCGACGATGCGGGTCTTGCGGCGCGCGCAGGGTGGAACTGGGACATGTCGCTGGTCCCCGCGTTTGTGCCGGGCGAGGACCTGGTTGCCTTGCTCGCACAAGGGCGGATCCTCGAACTTGACCCGTTGCGCAGCGAAACGAACGACAGTGCCGAGGAAGCGCGCGCGATCCCGGCATGGATACTCGCCGATGCGGCAAACTGGGCGATTGTACCGCTCATTCATTTTGACCGGCTGGCGGGGGCGGTGCTCGTTGCGCGACCGCCGATTGCGCGGACGCTGGACTGGGAAGATTTCGACATGCTGCGCGTTGCCGGGCGGCAGGTGGCAAGCTACCTCGCCGAAGCACGCGGGCAGGAGGCCTTGTCCGATGCCAAGCAGTTCGACGAGTTCAACCGGCGTTTTGCGTTCATCATGCACGACATCAAGAATCTGGTCAGCCAGCTGACGCTGGTCACGCGCAATGCCGAACGCCACGCCGACAAGCCCGAATTCCGTGTGGATATGATCGCGACGCTGCAATCGTCGACCACGAAAATGAACGACCTGCTCGAGCGCTTGTCGCAGCACAATACGGGACGGGCGGAAGAGCCGCGCAGTGTCGTGCTCGGGCCGCTGGTGACGCAACTGGCGGGCGCAAAACGCATCCAGCATCCGGTGATTGTCGCGGGCAACATGGCATTATGTGCGATGGCCGATCCGGCGCGGCTTGAAGGCGCGCTGGGGCATCTGTTGCAAAACGCCATCGACGCCAGCGAACCCGCCGAGCCGGTGACGATTACTGTCATGAAACAGGGCGAGGAAACCGCCATCGAGATTGCCGACAAGGGGCACGGCATGACACTTGATTTCGTGCGCGGGCAGCTGTTCCGGCCCTTTGCCTCGACCAAGGACGGTGGCTTTGGCATCGGCGCTTTCGAGGCGCGGACGATCATTATAGGCATGGGGGGGCGGGTGACGGTCGACAGCGAGCCGGGGCAGGGAACACGATTCATGATCTGGCTGCCGACCCCGACCCGCTGGCATGAGGCTTTGGTGGCATGACTTTTTTTGCGCAATCCCGTCCCACAACCGATCAGGCTGAGCTTGTCGAAGCCCTGCCCTTCTTTCCTGATCAGCGCAGAAAGAAGGGCGGCCCTTCGACAAGCTCAGGGATGCGGAGTTTTGCGTGATGACTGAAATCCCCAAACCCAAACTCCTGATCGTTGAGGATGACGAGGGGCTGCAACGGCAACTCCGCTGGGCCTATGATGATTATCAGGTGATTGTGGCGGGTGATCGGGCGAGCGCCATCGACGCGTTGCGCGCCGAAGAGCCCGATGTCGTGACGCTCGACCTTGGCTTACCGCCCGAACCCGATGGCACGGCAGAAGGATTTGCGACGCTCGATGCGATCCTCGCGCTGAAGCCCGATACCAAAGTGATCGTCGCGTCAGGGCATGGTGCGCGTGAATCGGCGTTGCGCGCGATTGCGGGCGGGGCGTATGATTTTTATGCCAAGCCCGTTGACATTGACGAGCTCGGCCTGATCGTCCGCCGCGCGTTTCACTTGCACGGGATCGAGGCGGAGAACCGGCGGCTGTCAAAAGCCGTGACGGGCAATGCCGTCCTCGGCGGGATGATTACGGCGGCACCCGAAATGCTCAAGGTGGCGCGGACCATCGAGCGGGTGGCAAACGCCGATGTTTCGGTGATGCTGCTCGGCGCGAGCGGGACCGGCAAGGAATTGCTGGCGCGCGGGCTGCATGAGGCCAGCGACCGCCGCAAAGGCGCATTCGTCGCGATCAATTGTGCCGCGATCCCCGAGACATTGCTCGAAAGCGAATTGTTCGGGCACGAGAAAGGCGCGTTTACCGGTGCGGTCAAGACGACCGAAGGCAAGATCGAGCAAGCGCATGGGGGGACGCTGTTCCTCGACGAAATCGGCGATGTGCCGCTACCGCTGCAAGTCAAGCTGCTGCGCTTTTTGCAGGAGCGCGTGATCGAGCGGATCGGCGGGCGGAAAGCGATCCCGGTCGATACGCGGATCGTCTGCGCGACGCATCAGGATTTGGATGCGATGATCGCGGCGCAGAGTTTCCGCGAGGATCTTTATTACCGGCTTGCCGAAATCGTGATCAAAATCCCGACGCTAGCGGAACGGCCGGGCGATGCGGGGCTGCTCGCGCGGCATTTCATGGGCCGCTATGCCAGCATGAACAAGGACGTGAAGGGGATTGCCCCCGACGCGCTGGCGGCAATTGATGCGTGGGGCTGGCCGGGCAATGTCCGCGAGCTGGAAAACCGGATGAAGCGCGCGGTGATCATGGCCGACGGCAAGATGGTGACCGCGGCTGATCTGGACCTTGATGCAGCGGACGAGGAGAGCGATGTCATCAATCTGAAAGCCGTGCGCGAAACCGCCGACCGCCGCGCGATCCGCCGGGCACTGGCGCGGGCTGACGGCAATATCTCGAATACGGCCAAGCTGCTCGGGATCAGTCGCCCGACGCTGTATGATCTGCTGAAAAGCTATGATATTTCGGCCTGATCCCGCAGTCCTGAGCCTGTCGAAGGACGGTTCACGCGCCAAACCGTCCTTCGACAAGCTCAGGACTGCGGCTGTGTTTATCGCTCTATTTGCAATTGCCGCAGCCCCGCCACCCAAACCCAGTCCATTGCAAGACCGCGTCGTTGCAGCACGCATTCTGCTGTCCAAAGGCAATATCGACGGCGCGACGCGATTACTCGAGGCGGCACTGGCGCTTGACCCGAAGAATACCGATGCGCTGCTTTATGCGGGAAATATGGTGCGCGACCGTTATGGCTTGCTGGCCGCGCTGCCCTGGTATGACCGGCTGCTGGTGATCCAGCCTGATCATCGCGACGCGACATTCGAAAAGGCCGCGACGCTGGGCGACGCGGGGCGCTCGGTCGAGATGCTCGCGGAATCGCGCAAATTGCTGGGGTTGTCGAAATATAATGCACAGGCGCTGTATTTGCAGTCGGTGCTGGCGGCGCGAGCGGGGAAATGGGATTTATCGCGGACGATTTTCGACCGCGCGGACGACCGGCTCGACGGCATAGCGGGGACGGCGCTGCTGCGCGCGATGCAGATGATGCAGGCCGGCGCAAATGAACGCGCGATTGCGCAGCTTCGCCCGGTGCTGGGCGCGCTGCCGGGCAATATCAAAGTGCGGCGCTTGCTCGGGCTGGCATTGTGGCGATCGGGCAGCGGGGCTGATGCCGTTGACGTGCTGCAACCATTGGCCGCGCGCGGGGACAGCTATGCGCTCTATGTGACGGGGCGGGCATGGGAAGCGCTGGGCAATCGTGCAGCGGCCGCCGAGGCACTCGACCGGGCAGCGCGCGCAGGGGCAGGTGATCTCGATGCGGCGATGCTGGCCGCGCTCGACACGTTTCTGACGGCCAATCCGGCGAATGCTTCAGCGCAGCGCGCAGCGGCGGATCGCGCGCTCTCGCGGGGGGAGTGGGAAGCGGCAGCGGCGATTTATGCGTCGCTCGCCACGCGGCTGGGCAATCGCGATCCGCTGCGCCTGGTCAATGCCGGATGGGCCGAGATCGGCCGCGAACAGCCCGAGGCGGCGGTCGCGTTCGGCAAGCGGGCCTACACCCTTGCGCCGATGAACCCGCTGGCGACGGCAAGCTATGGCGCGTTTCTCGCGCGGGCGGGCAAGGCCGCCGACGCAGTGCCGCTGCTCGAGAAAGCAGTGGCGATGGTCTCGGGTGATACGCGCCTGACGCAGGAATTGGCAGCGGCGCGGGCTCGACTCACACCATAGTCCTGAGCCTGTCGAAGGACGGTTGACGCGAACCGTGCTTCGACAAGCTCAGCACTGCGGATTTCCTTTGGCGAAAGAGTTCGATAGGCGGACAGTATGGATGACGCCCTCCGCCGTATTGCCGACGCGCTCGAACGGCTTGTCCCGCCGGTGCAGGTGCCACCGCCCGCCGATGCCCCCGCCTATGTCTGGAACGGCAAGGCACTGACGCCCGCGCATTTTTCGCCTTTGTCGATTGATTTGCTGACGGGGATCGACGCGCAAAAGGCTGCGTTGCTCGAGAACACCCGCCGTCACGCGAGCGGCCATGCCGCGCATGACGCACTACTGTGGGGCGCGCGGGGATCGGGGAAATCGGCGCTGGTCAAGGCGGTGGTCGGGGCGGTGCGTGGCGATCTGGCGCTGGTCGATCTGGCGGCGAGCGATGTCTCGGGTTTGCCTTGCTTGTTCGACGCTATCGCGGGGTGGTCGCGCCCGGTGATTGTTTTCATCGACGATCTGGGTTTTGACGATGGCATTGCGTCGGCGCGCGCTCTCAGATCAGTGCTTGACGGCGGCAGCAGTGCGCGGCCTGCGCATGTCCGGCTTTATGTCACATCGAACCGCCGCCATATCGTCGCGCGCGATCTGGCCGAGCAGGAATCGGCTATCAATGTCCGCGATGTCGTTGACGACCGGCTGGCGCTGGCGGACCGCTTTGGCCTCAGTCTGGGTTTCCATGTCTGCGATCAGGAGACCTATCTCGCGATGGTCAGCGCTTATGCCGCCGCTCATTCACTGCCGTTCGATGCGCAGGACGCGGTCCGTTTCGCGACGCAGCGCGGCAGCCGGTCGGGGCGGGTCGCGTGGCATTATGTGGTCGAACTTGCAGGCCGCGCGGGGCGCGCGTTAGTGCCGCAGTCCTGAGCCTGTCGAAGGACGGTTGA
>JAYUQI010000280.1:0-6760 GCA_043756805.1 Sphingomonas sp. | reverse complement strand
TTTTCGTCATTCCCGCCTTCGCGGGAATGACGAAATTAGCGAATCACTTTAACGTCATCAGTATCTAGGCGATCACCTTGTTCTGTATCCTGGCACGGCGCAGCGCGCTGCCGACAATGCCAAAACCGACCAGCATCGACAGCCATGTCGCGGGCTCGGGCACAGCAGCCGTGCCGAGGTAAATCTGGTTCTGCGACGTGCCGTCAACCGAGACGAGCGACGCCAGAAGCCCTGCCGATGCGGTCCAGTTGTTTGCCAGATAGCTGTTCGCGCGGTCGCTGACGAGCGGGGTAAAATCGCCGAATGCAAAAAAGTTTCCGGCGCCTTCAGCGACAGAGAGCGGTGCGTCGGCGGTTTCATAAACCAGTTCCCAGACCGAAAGCTGCGTAGCCGCACCGATCAAGCGGCGTTCGCTGTCGGTTGTCGCCGCGCCGAGCAGACCAGCCGAATTGACCAGCAGTCCGGCAAGACGGCTCTGGCGATCTGCGCTCGCACCGATGGCACTGAGCGGCAGGATGTCATAATTCGTTGATGTGTAAACCGCCGTGAACACATCCACGCAGTAAGTGAACGCGTTGAATGTGGTCGATGGCGATCCGACCTGAAATCCCGTTATCGCAAAACGACCGGCTTCACCGCCAAACCGGGTCGGATTTGGCAGCGTGGCGTTGAGAACAGCGATCCCGCCATAAAGCGAGTCCGGCGCATACGGCACGCTGGTGACTGTAATCGTCACCGCAAACGACGGCGTGGCAGCGCAAAGCGCCGCCACCGCGCCGGCGACCGACAAAAGATGACGCAACTTCATGATAAAACCCCCCAATCTCAATATCACAAAGCGTTAGCGTCTTATTAACCCGCTGGCATCCCCCGAATCCGACCCGTCCCCGAATGGGACGGGGACAGGTCGGCGGTGCCGCATCGACGATCCAAAAAAACCCTGTCCTACACAGAATGCTCTTGATACGTTCCGATTCGGCTCTTTCTATCTGTTGACCTCGAATCCCCGCTCCCGCCTATTTCGCGTGGCCGCCATAGGTCACGTTTGTCATCTTCGTAAGGAAATCCGACACATATTGTCAGCGTTAAGCCTTCGCTTTCAAACTCTTCGCGACCGCAAACCCGTGCTTCTCCAACCCCGCGACGATTTTCTTTGCCCCTTCAAGATCACCCCAGAACATCGGCCCGCCACGATAGACCGGCCAGCCATAGCCATAGATCCACACGACATCGATGTCCGACGCGCGCTGCGCTTTGCCTTCTTCGAGGATCAGATAGCCTTCGTTGACCATTGTATAGAGCGTGCGCTCGATGATCTCTTCGTCGCTGATCTCGCGCTTGGGCAGGTTTGATTTGGCAGCGAAATCATCGATGATCTTCTGCGTCTCGGCGCTTGGCGTCGGATTGCGCTTTTCATCATAGTCATAATAGCCCTTTCCGGTCTTCTGCCCCCAGCGGCCAATTGCGGCGAGCGCGTCGCGGACATTTTCGATGCGCGTCGGGTCGCGGTGCCAGCCGATGTCGACACCCGCGAGGTCGGCCATCTGGAACGGGCCCATCGGCATCCCGAATTCGACATGAACCTTGTCGATCTGCTGCGGCGTTGCGCCTTCCATCAGCAGCTTGTTCGCTTCGACCTGCCGCGGCATCAGCATGCGGTTGCCAATGAAACCGTGGCAGACGCCTGCGACGACCGCGACTTTGCCGATCTTTTTGGCAATGCCCATCGCGGTCAGCAGCGCATCAGGCGCGGTCTTGGCACCGCGCACAACTTCAAGCAATTTCATGACATTGGCGGGCGAGAAGAAGTGCATGCCAAGCACATCCTGCGGGCGGCTCGTGCTCGCGGCAATCTCGTCGATGTCGAGATAGCTGGTGTTCGACGCAAGGATCGCGCCCGCCTTACAGATCCTGTCGAGCTTGCCGAAAATCTCTTTCTTGACGCCCATTTCTTCGTAAACCGCTTCGATAATCAGGTCGCAGTTGGCCAAGTCTTCGAGGCTCAGCGTCGGCTTGAGCAGCCCCATCGCGCCTTCGGCCTGCGCGGCTGTAATCCGGCCTTTCGATGCGCTTGCTTCATAATTCTTGCGCATGATGC
Source organism: Sphingomonas sp. (assembly GCA_043756805.1). Lineage (GTDB taxonomy): Bacteria > Pseudomonadota > Alphaproteobacteria > Sphingomonadales > Sphingomonadaceae > Sphingomonas_O. Next base: position 4,662 of record JAYUQI010000280.1, on the reverse strand, counting down.
CCGTGCCCTTGTCGAGCGCCTCGGCTTTCATTTCGACGATGGTGACGGGAATGCCCGCCGACAGGAAGTTCATCGAAATCCCGCCGCCCATCGTCCCTGCGCCGATGACGCCGACGCGCTTTATGTCGCGCGGTTTCACATCGTCGCCGATGCCGTCGATCTTGGCGGCCTGACGCTCGGCAAAGAAGATGTGGCGCTGCGCAGCCGATTGCGCGCCCATCATCAGCTTCATGAATTCGGTGCGTTCGAACGCAATGCCATCGTCGAAGGAAAGGCGGGTTGCGGCTTCGACACAGGCAATGTTCGCGGCGGGTGCTTCAAAGCCGCGAAATTTCTTTGCGTTGGCTTTGGCGTAGGCCGCGATGCTGGCGACATCGCCTTTCACCGGCATGGCGCGCGTCGGGCGTGGTCCCTTGGCAATGCATTCCCTCGCGAACGCCAGCGCATCGGCAACCAGCGTGGCTTCACCCGCGAGCTTATCGACCAAGCCGACCTCGAGCGCTTTCGCCGCGCTGATCGGCGAACCACCCGCGCAAAGCTCAACCGCCGTCGCAATCCCTGCAACACGCGGCAGGCGCTGCGTTCCGCCGGCACCGGGCAGCAGGCCGAGCTTGACTTCAGGTGTCCCGATTTTCGCGGAGGGCACGGCAATGCGGTAATGACAGCCAAGCGTCACTTCGCATCCGCCGCCCAGTGCCGTGCCGTGGATCGCCGCAATGACAGGCTTGGTGCAGGCCTCGATCATATCGATCACTTCGGGCAACATCGGCATCACCGGCGCTTTGGTGAACTCGGTAATGTCCGCTCCTGCAAAGAACGTCCGCCCGTCGCAGCGAATGACAACAGCCTTGATCGCATCATCAGCCATCGCCTGCTTGATTCCCGCATCAAGCCCGATGCGCACAGCCGCGCCGAGCGCGTTGACCGGCGGATTGTTCGAAATGATGACGAGGATTCCGTCGTGGATTTCGGTCGTGATGGGGCTGTCGGTCATAGGGGGTCTCCAAATATTTAATTGGTGGCGGTCGCGGCGATTGCTTCGGCCTGAGCGAAGAGCGCCGGGTCGATGACGAGGCCGCTTGCCTTTGCATTGTCGCTGATCTGTTCGGGGCGACTTGCGCCGACGATGGCGGCGGCGACGTTGGGTTCACGCAAGACCCAGGCGAGCGCAAACTGGGCCAGCGTGCAGCCCGCTTCATTCGCAAGCGGCACGAGCTTTTGCACGGCTTCGAGCACGGGTGCTTCCAGAAAGCGGCCGATAAATCCACCCATGGCTTCGCTTGTCGCGCGGCTTCCGGTGGGCGGCGGCGTGCCGGGTTTATATTTGCCGCTCAGGACGCCCTGCGCGAGTGGCGACCAGACAATCTGTGAAATGCCACTGGCGGCGCACAGCGGGATCACTTTCGCTTCGGGCCGCCGCCACAACAGCGAATATTGCGGCTGCGACGACACAAACTTTACCGTGTCCGGCACGGCCAGCGCATCTCCGATATTTTTCGGCGACCATTCGGAAAAGCCGATGGCGCGCGCTTTGCCCGACCGGACGACCGCGCTCAGCGCATCCATCGTTTCCGCAATCGGCGTTTCATCGTCGTAACGGTGGCATTGATACAAATCGACATAGTCGGTTTTTAGCCGCAACAGGCTTGCGTCGATCTGCTTTTCGATCTGCTTGGCCGACAGCCCCTTGTCACTATCGGTCATCGGGAAAAACAGCTTCGTTGCCATGACATAGCTATCGCGCGGTCGCCCCTTCAGCGCATCGCCCAGAAATGTTTCGGCGGCGCCTTTGCCATAAATATTCGCTGTATCGATGAAGTTGATCCCTTCGTCGAACGCACGGTCGAGGCACGCGCGCGCCGAATCGGCCTCGACACCCACGCCATAGGTCAGCCAGCTGCCGAGACAGATTTCGGATACCGAAATGCCGCTGTCACCAAGGTCACGATATTTCATACAGCTGTCTTTCCTGTTAGCTGGCGCGTGACCGGATGCGAACTTGATAGCCCGCCGTCGACCGCAATCGCCTGCCCGTTGATATAGCTCGCATCGTCCGACGCGAGAAACAGGGCAACCTTCGCCAGCTCGATTGGTTGCGCCGCGCGGCGCAGCGGGTTCAGTCTGCCGATTTTTTCCTCGACGCCTTTGTCGCGGGCATAATCGAATGTCGGCTTGGTCATGCCGGTTTCGGTAAGCCCCGGGCAAAGCGCATTGACGCGCACCCCGGTCTCGCTGAGCTGCTGTGCCGATGTTTGCGCCAGGTTGATGACGCCTGCTTTGGACGCCGAATAACTCGGCCCGCCTGCGCCCGACCGGATGCCCGCGACGCTCGCCGTCAGGATGATCGACCCGCCGCGCCCCGGCGTTTCAATGGCCTGATCCCACATCCGTTTGCCCGCATGCTTCACCATCAGCATCGGACCGATCAGGTTGACGCGAAGGACTTCGGCCATATGGTCGGGCGTCGTTTCGAAAATGCCGTCCATCCCGCCCGAGACGCCAGCGTTCGCAAAAGCGACGTTGATGCCGCCATAGGATGCGACGGTAGCTGCGATCATGTCGGCAACGTCGCTTTCCGCGCCAGCGTCCATTTGCATTGCCGTCACGATGCCGCCGGCTGCCTCGATGACGCGCGCGGTTGCGAAAACGCCATCGCTCAAATCACCGATGACAAGTGTCGCGCCTTCGCTGGCGAACAGGATGGCCGACGCGCGACCGATGCCCGAACCGGCGCCAGTGATGACCGCAACTTTCCCTGCCAAACGTCCTGTCATACGACAACACCTCCATCAATCACGATTGTCTGTCCGGTCATGAAGCTCGACGCCTCGCTGGTCAGGAACACTGCCGCGCCTGCAATTTCATGTGGCTCGCCAATGCGACCAAGACATGCGCCCGCGACACTATGCTTCAAGTTCTCGGGATTTTCCCACAAGCCGCGCGCGAAATCTGTCTTCACAAGCCCCGGTGCGATACAATTGATCCGGACGTTATCGGGGCCGAATTCGCGCGCAAGGTTCTTCGCCATCTGGATATCGGCAGCCTTGGTGATCCCGTAAGCCCCGATGATCGCCGTGCCGCGCAGGCCGCCGATCGAGGAGATCAGGATGATCGACCCGGATTTGCGCGCGCGCATTTCGGGGGCTACCATCTGGATAAGCCAGTGCTGCGACACGATATTATGGTCGAGTGTCTTGCGGAATTGCTCGTCGGTGATCGTTGCCATCGGTCCATAATGCGGGTTCGATGCGGCGTTGCAGACCAGCACATCGATTTTGCCGAATGCCGCGCGACCAGCATCGATCATCGCTTGCAATGATTCCTTGGAGGAAAGCGTGGAAGTGACCGCAATTGCTGCGCCCGAATGCTTCGCGTTGATTGCGGCGGCCACAGCCTGACAGGGCTCAAGATTGCGGCTGGTAATCACGACGTTCGCGCCGTGATCGGCCATTTCATGCGCAATGGCTTCACCGATCCCGCGCGATGATCCGGTGATGATCGCGACTTTGCCTGTCATGTCGAACTGGCTCATCGCTGTGCCTTTCCTGCAAAATCCCATGCCGCCGCTGCGAGGTGTGGCACGCGTTCGGCCATTTCGGCGGCATAGGCGGAGCTGGCCGTGCCCGTCAGCACGCGCTTCTTGATCCCCTGAACAATCGACGCCAGCCGGAACAGGCCGAAAGCGAAATACCAGTTGAGATCGGGCACGCCGTCGCGACCCGTGGCGGCGCAGTATCGTTCGGTCATCTGTTCGATGGTCGGAATGCCAGTGTCAGGGCCGGTCAGCCCCTTCACGCCCGAACGCCCTTCAGGCTCGGTGACCCAGTTCATCATCATATAGCTGAAATCGGCGAGCGGATCGCCCGTCGTCGACAATTCCCAATCGAGCACGGCAATCACTTTGGGTTCGGTGGCATCAAAGATCATGTTATCGATGCGGTAATCACCGTGGACGATGCTCGTCCTCGTCTGTTCGGGAATGCTGCGCGACAGATAGTCGATCAACCGCTCGATATCCTCCATGCGCTCGGTCTCTGCGGCGCGATATTGCTTGGTCCAACGACCCACTTGCCGCTCGAAATAATTGCCGGGCTTGCCGTATTCGCCAAGACCTGCCGCCACATGATCCGTATTGTGCAGTGCCGCGAGTGTATCGACCATCGCATGATAGGTTGCCGTTCGCTGCGCTGGCGTCATGTCGGGCAAACCACCGTCCCACAGTGTCCGCCCCTCAACCATGCCCATGATGTAGAACCACGAGCCGAGCACGCTGTCATCGGTGCACAGGCCATAAGGCTTGGCGACGGGAAACCCGGTCGGGTAGAGCCCCGCAATTACCGCATATTCGCGGTCCACTGCATGCGCGCTCGGCAAGAGCGGGCCAAATGGCTTGCGGCGCAGGACATAGGCACCCGACGGGCTGTCGAGACGATAGGTCGGGTTCGATTGGCCGCCCGCGAATTTGCGCACTGTTACAGGGCCGGTAAAGCCTGCGACGTTCGCGGTCATCCACGCGGCGAGTTTGGCTTCGTCAAGGACGTCGGTGCCGGTGGGCTCGATAGTTCCCGTAAAAGCGCTCGTTGCGTCCTTCAGTCGAACACATCAATAGTAAATGCTTCTACTTCTGGAAGTATATCACTTAAATCTTTTTGCTGAAGATCG
>JAYUQI010000279.1:0-6765 GCA_043756805.1 Sphingomonas sp. | reverse complement strand
CGCAACGTCAGCGGCTCATCGGTCAGCAGCGCGCATGGCAGCAGCGTCAGCGCACTGTTTTTGGCCCCCGAAATGGGCAGCTTGCCCGAAAGGCGATTGCCGCCTCTGATGTGAATACGATCCATCGCCGCTGTTTAGCGGGTGCGCGCCGCCGTGCAAGATGGGCACCCGATGATCGCCGTCAGGCGTCGATTGCCAGGTGCTCACCATTGCCAACAAAGTAAACAGGGTTAATATCTCGTCATGACAGGTAGAAATTGCCGTCAGCAAAAACTTCGAGTCGCACTGTAATCAATCGCGCTGTTTTGTCGGCGCCTTAGAGAAGTGGAGTGCGCTATGAACCTTTCCCGTAAATTGTTGGGCGCGGCTGGATTGGCAGTTGCCATGCTCGCAACCAGCAACGCACAAGCAGCAATTCTCTATGCCTTTGACGGCACAGTAATAAGGCCTGACGGCGCAGGTCTGGTCATTTGGAATATAAAGTGGAATTATATTACGCCTGATTTCATTAACTTGGCATCTGGTGACAGCCTGACGGTCCTGCCGTCACAATTGACCAACTGCACGGCAACGAAATTTGTCGGCGCTGTCGCAGGCGGCCCCGTGGGCTGTGGCCAACAGAATCTTGTACGGTCTTCCAGCGATAGCTTTATAAATTTCAGAATTACCGATGCATCCGAACCGAGCGGTACCGTTTTTGGTTTCATGAGCGCCCGCCGCGATGCGTTCATCACCTTTGGTACTTACAATGACTCGTTTCCGGCAGGCCCGTCGGGCGGCAGCAATATCGGAAAACTCGTTGTCAGCCTTGCTCCCGTTCCAGAGCCCGCCAGTTGGGCGATGATGATCGCTGGCTTTGGTTTGGTCGGCGCTGCAATGAGGCGGCGGACCGTCAAGCTCCGTTTCGCCTGAAGCCAAAGACCGAAAAAAGGCCGGCCCCATCGCTGAGGCCGGCCTCTCACACTCTTTCCGGGTAGAGAGAGTTCAGGGGAAAACTTCAGGCGATTCAGGCAACCTGCGCGACGTCGAGGGGCATTGCCATATCTTCGGGGTCGCGCAGCACATAGCCACGGCCCCAGACGGTTTCGATATAATTTTCGCCGCCGCACGCCATGCTGAGCTTCTTGCGCAGCTTGCAGATGAAAACGTCGATGATCTTGAGTTCGGGTTCGTCCATGCCGCCATAGAGGTGGTTGAGGAACATTTCCTTGGTCAGTGTCGTGCCTTTGCGCAGCGACAGCAGCTCGAGCATCGCATATTCCTTGCCAGTCAGATGAACGCGAGCGCCATCGACTTCGACTGTTTTGGCATCGAGATTGACCGCAAGCTTGCCGGTGCGGATGACCGACTGGCTGTGCCCCTTTGACCGGCGGACAACAGCATGAATGCGGGCGACGAGTTCGTCGCGGTGGAAAGGCTTGGTGACATAATCGTCGGCACCGAAGCCGAACGAGCGCACTTTCGAATCCATTTCGCTGATGCCCGACAGGATCAGGACCGGCGTCTGCACTTTGGCAACGCGCAATTTCTTGAGCACGTCATAGCCGTGCATGTCGGGCAGATTGAGGTCGAGACAGATGATATCGTAATCATAGAGCTTGCCGAGGTCCAACCCCTCTTCGCCCAGATCGGTCGTGTAGACATTGAACCCTTCGGTCGTCAGCATCAGTTCGATTGCCTTTGCCGTTGTCGGTTCGTCCTCGATCAACAAAACACGCATCTGTAAAAACCCCTTATTGCCACCCGCAGAAATCATTAACCAAAAAACCAATGAAGGGAAAAGGTTAATTTCCGCTTAAGCCGCGGAAACGCACGAGTCGTTTTGCGTGCCGTCGCACTCGCCCGCAGTGCTGAGCCTGTCGAAGCACGGTTCATATCGTCTGACCGTCCTTCGACAGGCTCAGGACTGCGGTGCATAGCGTGTCAGCCATTTTTTGCGGAGCCCGCCATGACCAAAGCCACCGACAACCACCGCCTCGCGCTCGACTATCTTGCAAAGGATATGGCAGCGCTCGAAAATGAAGAGCGTCATGTTCTCGACGACATAAAGGCGCAAAAGGTTACCAGCCGCGACGCCGCCGACCTGGCCGATGCGAACGCGACTTACTGGGACCGACTGGCCGACCGCGTTGCCGCCGTTGGCGGGTCATGGGCGTTCATCTTTACGTTCGTCGCGATCCTGCTGGCGTGGATGCTGCTCAACACCGGCATCCTTGCGCAGTGGCGGATGCAGTTCGATCCCTACCCCTATATTTTCCTCAATCTGATGCTCTCGATGACGGCCGCTCTGCAAGCCCCCGTCATCATGATGAGCCAGAACCGCGCGTCGGCGATGGACCGGCTGGCGGCGAGCCATGATTATGAAGTGAACCTGCGCGCCGAACTCGAAATTGTGCGGCTGCACCACCGGCTCGATACCATGCATGAAGAGGTGAAAGCACTGGTCGAAATATTGTCGAAACGGTGATCCGTAACGTAGGGGATTGCACGCGTGCGATAAGCGACTAGGTTCGCGGGTAATAATAAGTCTTAGGGGACGTTTATGATTTTCGGTCGCGTCAAATCGCTCGACGCCATTTTGCGCACAGCGGAGAAAAAGTCGCTCACGCGCTCGCTCGGTGCGTTTCAGCTGACGATGCTCGGCATTGGTGCCGTTATCGGCACCGGTATTTTCGTTCTGACCGCAGAAGCGGCGCAAAAAGCCGGGCCGGGCATGATGCTGGCTTTCATCATTGCGGGCATCGTCTGCGCCGTCGCCGCGCTTTGCTACGCCGAAATGGCGGCAATGGTACCGGTGTCGGGGTCGGCCTACACCTATAGCTATGCCGTCATGGGCGAACTGATCGCGTGGATGGTCGGCTGGGCATTGATCCTTGAATATGCTGTCGCTGCGGGCGCTGTGTCGGTCGGCTGGTCGGGCTATGTCGTTGGCTTGCTCGAAAATGCCTTCAGCATGGATATTCCCGATGCGCTGGTGCTCGGGCCCTATGACGGCGGTCTGATCAATCTGCCCGCCATGGGCATTGCCGGCCTTGTCACTTGGCTTCTGGTCATCGGAACGCGCGAAAGCGCGACAGTCAATTCGATTCTCGTCGCGATCAAGGTTGCGGCGCTGACTTTGTTCGTCATTCTTGCCATACCCGTCATGAAGATGGAGAATTTCACGCCATTCTCCCCGCTTGGTTTCGGCGGCGTATCAGCGGCGGCGGCCTCGATCTTCTTTGCCTATGTCGGTTTCGATGCCGTTTCGACGGCAGCGGAGGAAACAAAAAATCCCCAGCGCAACATGCCGATCGGATTGATCGGGTCATTGGCCATCTGCACGGTCTTTTACCTGCTCGTCGCGGCAGGTGTCATCGGCAGCGTTGGCGCACAGCCCGTTATGGATGCGGCTGGTATTGCGCTTGCACCGGGCAGCAAGGAACTGTCGGAAGCCTGTGGTGCTCTCGCTGCGCAGGGTCGCGAGCAAGTTGTCTGCTCGAAAGAAGCGCTCGCATGGACGCTGCGTGAAATCGGCTGGCCACAAGTCGGCAATCTGATCGGGCTTGCCGCTGGTCTCGCTTTGCCCTCGGTCATCCTGATGATGATGTTCGGCCAGACGCGCATCTTCTTTGTGATGAGCCGCGACGGTCTGCTCCCGCAGATGTTTTCGAAGATCCACCCGAAATATCATACACCGCACGTCATCACGATCCTGACGGGCATTTTTGTGGCGCTGTTTGCGGCGTTCTTCCCGGTCGGCAAGCTCGCGGATATTTCAAACTCGGGCACTTTGTTTGCATTTGCCGCCGTGTCGATTGCGGTGCTGGTGCTGCGTCGCACCGATCCGAGCCGCAAACGCCCGTTCCGGACGCCTGCGATCATGGTCACCGCACCGGTCGCGATCGCCGGCTGCGTCTATCTGTTCTGGAGCCTTGGTGTGGATACCAAGCTGATGTTTGTCGGCTGGGCAGCGATCGGCCTGGTCGTCTACTTCGCCTACAGCCGCAACCGCAGCCATGTCGGGCTCGGCCACGACGAAGTGCATGAACTCGACGCCGACATTCCGCCGACGTCGGTGCCGCCAATCGCTTAGGCCCGAAGCCTAAGCGAGCCGCGCATCGACCAGCGCCCTGAGGTCTGCCTCGGGGCGCGGGCCGTAGTGCGATATGACCTCGGCGGCGCAGACTGCACCCATGACAAGGCTGTCATGCAGTGAGCGTCCTTCGGCCTGTCCGCTCAGGAACCCGGCGGCAAACAGATCGCCTGCACCCGTCGTATCGACGACCTTCGCAACGGGCTCCGCGGATACCCGCGCATGTTCACCGTCCGAATGCGCTTCGGCTCCATCGGCACCATGCGTGACGACCAGCGTCGGCACTTTGCTGGACAGCGCTGTCACGGCTGACGCCACATCGTCAGTGCCCATCAGCGCGTGCACTTCGCTGTCGTTCGAAAAAAGGATGTCGATCAGGCCATTGTCGATCAGGCGGCGGAAATCATCGCCATGCCGCGAAATGCAGAAAGCATCGGACAGCGTGAACGCAACTTTGCGTCCTGCCGCGCGGGCAATGTCGATCGCGGCACGCATCGCGGCGCGCGGTTCTTCGGGATCCCACAGATAGCCTTCGAGATAGAGGATCGCGCTGTCGGCGATCAATTCCGCGTCAATCGCGGCGGCGGGCAGGAACTGCGAAGCGCCCAAAAAGGTGTTCATCGTCCGCTGGCCATCGGGCGTGACAAGGATCAGGCAGCGTGCGGTCGCCGGGTCCGCCGCGCGCGCGGGCGTATCGAAACGGACGCCGATGGCGCGAATGTCATGCGTGAAGACTTCGCCAAGCTGGTCGCTCGCCACTTGCCCGACAAAACCGCATCTGCGCCCCAGCGCGGCCATGCCCGCAATCGTGTTTGCCGCCGACCCGCCCGAAATTTCCTTGCCCGGCCCCATGCGCCCGTAAAGTTCCGCCGCGCGGGCGTCGTCGATCAATTGCATCGAACCGCGCGAAAGGTTTTCGCTGACGATGAAATCCTCGCTCGCGCTGGCGATCACGTCGACAATCGCATTGCCGATGGCCGTTACGTCATATTTGGTTTGCATGTTGAGTCCGTTTGCCCTGAGCTTGTCGATGGGTTGCCCTTTCCCTTTGCTGCGGCGGAAGTAAAGGACAGCGCTTCGACAAGCTCAGCACGAACGGAGTTTTTATGCGTGCGATTGTTCTTTTAGCTCTGATTGTGTTGAGCGCCTGCGCGACCACGCCGCCACCCAAGCCGCGCGCGGTGCCCACGGTCAGCGTGCCGATGCGCCCGACCGGCCTCGAACGTGTGCTGGGACAGGATGCGCGCGCGCGCTGGCGGCACTGTTTGGCACGCCCGATCAGGATGTGAAGGAAGAGACTGCCCGCCGCCTGCAATATGCCGGGCCGTTCTGTATTCTCGACACCTATCTGTATCCGCCCAAAGCAGGGGCAGAACCGGTCGTTACCTATATGGATGCGCGCCAGCCCGACGGCAAAGACATTGACCGCGCATCATGTGTCGCGGCTTTGGTCCGGCGCAAGGAAGCGCGCTGACACCGCAGTCCTGAGCTTGTCAAAGGACGGTTCACGCAAACCGTGCTTCGACAGGCTCAGCACTGCGGGAGCTGTTGCAATGCCCAATCTGCCGCCTCGCGGACGACCTCATCGGCGTCATCAGCAAGCAATCGAAGCGGCGCGACCAATCGCGCATCGCCGCTATTCCCTGCCGCGATGCACGTATTGCGCACTATCCGGTTGCGGCCGATGCGCTTGATCGGCGAGCCTGAAAATACCTGTCGGAACGCGGCATCGTCGAGCGCGAGCAGGTCCGACAGGTCGGGTACGGCCAGTTCGGCGCGGGCAACAAAGGCTTTGTTTGCGGCTGCGCTGTCGGCAAATTTATTCCATGGGCATACAGCGAGGCAATCGTCGCAGCCATAGATGCGGTTGCCCATGGCCGCGCGGAATTCGAGCGGGATCGGTCCCTTATGCTCGATGGTCAGATAGGAAATGCAGCGCCGCGCATCGAGGCGATAGGGCGCGGGAAACGCATTGGTCGGGCAGGCGCGCTGACAGGCGTCACAATTGCCGCAACGGTCGGCGTGTGGCGCGTCTGCCTCCAGATCAAGCGTCGTCATGATCGCACCGAGAAACAGCCATGATCCGTGTTCGCGGCTGACAAGATTGGTATGCTTGCCCTGCCACCCCAGCCCCGCTGCCTGGCCCAGCGGTTTTTCCATGACTGGCGCGGTATCGACGAACACCTTCAAGTCGCCGCCAGCCGCGTCGACCAGCCATCGCGCCAGTGCTTTCAGATTGCGTTTCACGACATCGTGATAGTCTGCCCCTTGTGCATAGACCGAAATCCGCCCGACATGGCCGACCTCCGCCAACCGCATCGGGTCTTCGGCGGGCGCATAGCTCATGCCGAGCGCAATCACGCTTTTTGCGTCGGGCCATAGCGATTGCGGCGCGGCGCGCTGATCGGCGCGCGCGGCCATCCACGCCATTGTCGCGTGGTGATCGGCGGCCAGCCAATCGCCCAGTGCTGCGCGGCCATCAACCGTGTCAGCGCGCGTGATTCCGCACGCGGCAAATCCCAATCGTGCGGCTTCCTGCTTTAAGGCTTTTGACAAGGTCTGGTGTTTAGGGGGCTGGTGTTTAGGGTTCACCACACCCACTTACGCCGTTCACCCTGAGCTTGTCGAAGGGTTGTCCTTTCTTGAATGCCGGAGAAGAAGTGCAGTGCTTCGACAAGCTCAGCACAAAC
>JAYUQI010000278.1:0-2579 GCA_043756805.1 Sphingomonas sp. | reverse complement strand
AGTTACCCTCGAACGGAATGCCCTTGCCGCGGTCGATTTCGAGCACCCAGCCCACGACGTTATCAAGGAAATAGCGATCGTGAGTGACGAGGATGACGTTGCCGGCATAATCGATCAGATGCTTTTCGAGCCACTGAACGCTTTCGGCATCAAGATGGTTGGTCGGTTCATCGAGCAGCAGGATTTCGGGCTTTTCGAGAAGCAAGCGGCATAGGGCGACGCGGCGACGTTCACCGCCCGACAGGTTCTCAACCGACGCATCGCCCGGCGGGCAGCGCAGCGCTTCCATCGCAATCTCGAGCTGATTGTCGAGCGTCCACCCGTCGACCGCGTCGATTTTTTCCTGCAAATCGCCCATTTCAGCGAGCAACGCATCAAAATCCGCATCTTCGGGCGGATCACCCATCAATGTCGATATCGCGTTGAAGCGGTCCATCATGTCGGCAACATCGCGGACGCCGTCCATGACGTTCTCGCGGACATTTTTCTTCGGATTAAGCTGCGGCTCCTGCGCCAGATAACCGACGCGGATATTCTCGCCCGCCCATGCCTCGCCGTTGAATTCGGTGTCATATCCCGCGATGATCTTCATCAGCGTCGATTTACCCGCGCCATTGACGCCGATGATCGCGATCTTTGTCCCCGGCAGGAATTGCAGGTGGATGTTGTTGAGGATCGGCTTTGCAGCACCAGGGAAGGTCTTGGTCAGGCCCTTCATGACATAGGAATATTGCACGGCCATCGGTCGGGGACTTTCGGGTTGAGACGTGGATTGGAATTGATGGCGCGGATAGCCGAGGCGTGGGGGTTTGGGAAGCGCTACAAACAAATCCCTCCGCGTCCTCTGCGGTCTCTGCGCGAACCAGTAGAATGATGTTCGCGCAGAGACCGCAGAGGACGCGGAGAAGAGGAGAAAATTGCTGAGCCGCTTTCGCCGTGTCGATGTTGTTGTTAGGCAGATGGCATGAAATATTTCCTGCTCGTCGCCGCCGCGCTTCCCTCGTTTGCTTTTGCCCAGTCGGTGCCGCCGATGGATGCGAGTGTACCCCGATCAGCGGGCGTTTCGCTTGATGTCGCAAAATTGCGCGATGCGGCGATGAACGACACAGTCGCCTATGATATTGTCGAAGGGCTGACGACCGAAGTCGGACCACGGCTGGCCGGCACCGAGGCAGAAGCGCGCGCGCGGACCTGGGCCGTCGCGAAACTCAAGGCACTCGGGTTCAGCAATGTCCGCATCGAAACCTATACGATGCCCGTCTGGGTGCGCGGCGAGGAAACTGCCGAAGTCGTGTCACCTTTTCCGCAGAAACTGCGCCTGACCGCGCTCGGCAATTCGGGCGCGACAGCACCCGGCGGTCTGACTGCGCCCGTTGTCTATTTTTCAAGCATTGCCGATCTGCTGGCCGCCCCCGCCGGCAGCCTGACAGGCAAAATTGCGTTTGTCTCGAACGCGATGGTGGCGACGCAGGATGGGTCGTCCTACGGCCAGTTCGGCTTTGCGCGCTTTTCCGGACCAAATGTTGCCGCAGTCAAAGGCGCAGCAGCGATGATCATCAAGTCCATCGGATCGGATCACGGACGCGGGCCCCACACCGGCATTACAACGTTCGCCAAGGGCGTCACACCGATCCCCGCCGCAGCTCTGTCGGTCTCCGACGCCGCGAACCTCGAGCGCATGATAAAGCGCGGGAAGCCCGTGACCCTCAAACTCGTACTGACGCCGCGCCAGACCGGCGTGCATGAATCAGGCAATGTTGTCGCCGAAGTACCGGGGACCGATCCCGCAGCAGGCGTGGTCCTCATCGGGGGCCATCTCGACAGTTGGGATCTGGGGACCGGTGCCCTCGACGATGGTGCAGGTCTCGCGATTACGACCGCGGCCGCCAAACGGCTGCTCGACGCTCCACCGCCGCGTCGCACGATCCGGGTCGTCTGGTTCGGGGCCGAAGAAGTGGGCGGCTTTGGCGGTGAAGCCTATGCCAAAGCGCATGGCAGCGAACCCCATGCGGTTGCGGCAGAATCGGATTTCGGCGCCGACAATGTCTGGCGGGTGCGGACGAATTTTCCCGATAGCGCAAAGCCGGTCGCGGATCGACTTTCGGCGGCACTCGCGCCACTTGGCATCGTGCGCGGCAAGGATCCCGCCGACGGTGGGGGCGACATCGACCCGATCATGGCGCGCGGCGTGGGCACGATCACGCTCGACCAGTCGGGCCAGCGCTATTTTGATTATCACCACACGCCCGAGGATACGCTCGAGCGGATCGATCCCGCACAGCTTCGCCAGAATGTCGCGGCTTGGACAGCAATGCTCGCCATCGTTGCCAACGCACCCGAGAATTTGATTAAAACTACATCAAAATAATCGGGTATTTTTGAAAGCCTTGTTTTATCAATAAGTTATGAGAAACCCTGATTCAATTTAGGCATTGACGCGGCGAATTGTGGCACTATTCAGGCAGCAGCGACGGCATCGTGCCGCCCGCATCTGTGTCTTTCCCAAGGAAACCCATAGCATGAAGAAGTTCACACTCGTTCTCGCAGCCACTGGCCTCCTCGCCCTTTCGGCTTGCAAC
>JAYUQI010000277.1:0-2581 GCA_043756805.1 Sphingomonas sp. | reverse complement strand
GATCATGATGGGCGTTGTGCTGGCGGGGCATCAGGGGTTTTCGCTCAGTCTGTTTTCGATCATCACTGACGTTGTGCCGCGCGGCAAGGTAGGGCGGGTTACCGCGTTTGGCGCATTCTGTGGCAATATTGGCGGGATGGCGATTGTCTATGTCACCGGCATCGTCTTGACAGCAGGCATTGGCTATACGCCGCTCTTTATTTTTGCCGCCTGTTCCTATCTGCTGGCGCTGCTCTGGCTGCATGTGATGATGCCTGTTATTCGGCGCGCGTGACAACGAGCCCGCGCCCGATTCCTGCTGCCGCGGATCTTTACGGCGATCTGCTTGATGTCGGGCCGTCACCCAAGCTCGGGTGGCGGAGCTACTGGCCGGGACTAGCGATGACAGCGGTGGCGTCGCTGGCGGCGGCCTATCTTTCCGAACATTATGGCGCGCCATTGATGCTGATGGGGTTGCTTATCGGGCTGGCGTTCAATTTCGTGAATGCCGATGCGCGGCTGCATGCTGGGCTTGGATTTGCGTCAAAAACACTGCTGCGCTGGGGCATTGTGCTGGTGGGGCTCCAGATTACCTTTGCGCAGATTATTGGACTGGGCTGGGTGGCGTTCGCAGCGATTGCCGCAATGATCGCGCTGGTCACGTTGACGGGGACGCTGGTTGCAAGAGGCGGTCCGATGGGATCGGCGTTCGGGACGCTGGCGGGGGGCGCAGTCGCGATCTGTGGGGCGTCGGCGGCGCTGGCTTTGTCGAGTGTGCTGGGCGAAAAGCGCGCGTCGCAGGCGCAGCTGACTCTAGTCCTTGTGTCGGTGTCGGCGGCAAGTGCGCTGGCGATGTCGGTCTATCCCGTGCTGGCACATGCCCTGAACCTTAATGAGACGCAGGCGGGTTTCCTGATGGGGGCGTCGATCCATGACGTCGCGCAGGCGCTCGGCGCGGGCTACAGCTATTCGGATGCGGCGGGGCAGACAGCGTCGATCGTGAAGCTGACACGGGTGGCCCTTCTGGCGCCGGCGCTTGTGGTCGTTGCGTGGGCCTATCCATCGGCGGATGCCAAGCGTGGTGGCGTCGGGGTGCCGTGGTTCGTGCTGGGCTTTCTGGCCATGACGACGCTGCATTCGCTGGTCGCGCTGCCCGCACCGCTGCTGGCATGGTCGCCAAAGATTGCGTCGGCGCTGCTCCTGCTTGCGGTGACGGCAACCGGCATAAGGTCGCCGATGAATTTGTTGCTCGAACAAGGGTGGCGATCATCGCTGCCGGTGATTGCATCCACAGTCGTCTCGTTCCTGCTCGCGCTGGGTGCTGCGCTCGTCCTGATTTGACGTTTGCCACAAAAACGTCATCCAAGAGTCGCTGAACTGACGCCTGAATCGAATCTGGCTGTCACAGTTCGCCCCTAACCGCACGCTCAGGGCGGATAAAAAGGGGGCCAGTGATTCGGGCCATCTCCGCTCATGATTTTCATCAAGCCGGTGCGCCCGGAGCGGAGATTTTATGGCCTCGATCAAACGTTTCTCGACGATCCTTCTGACGACTGCCGGATGCGCGGCACTGGCAGCATGCGGTGCGGACAGCACGGCGCAGCTCCAGAACCCCGGCAACACCGGATCGAACCCCGGTATATCGTCGACCTCGTCAACCGGCGGCAGCACGACGACATCATCAACGGGCGGCGTCGTCGCCAACTGCCCGGCCGGCACGACTGTCGTGACCGTGGGGACCGAGCAGCACTGCCGCCTGCCTTCGCGGATCAACGGGGCGCTGACGCTGGCGCCCGGTAACATCTATCAGATGAATGACCGTGTCGATGTCGGCAGCGACGTAACGGCGGGCGGCATTGTCGGCACGCTGACGATTCTGCCGGGCACGACTGTCTATGCATCGAACAACAATGCCTATCTCGTGGTTAACAAAGGGTCGCAGATTGTGGCGGACGGCAACGTGACGCAGCCCATCATTTTCACGTCGGCAGCAGACCTTGGCTATGCGGCAGCGCTCGGTCTGCCGTCGCGAAGCGCCTATCGCGGGCCGACACGCGGCGATGGCAATGGCACGACACGCGGCGAATGGGGTGGCATTGTCATCAACGGCCGAGCACCGACCAACAATCTGACACGCGTCGGCGAAGGATCGACGGGGACAATTACGGGCGGCACGCTTGCCAACGACAATTCAGGCACGCTGCGTTATGTGCAGGTCCGCTACGCCGGTTTCGACGTTGGTCTTCAGACTGGCGGTGCGGTTGGCGAAAACGAACTCAACGGCATCGCGTTTCAGGCGGTCGGCAACGGCACGACCGTCGATTTCGTTCAAGTCCACCAAGCCTATGACGATTGCTTTGAATTCTTTGGCGGGACCGTGAATGCCAAGCACCTCGTTTGCGATGGATCGAGCGATGACTCGTTCGACTGGACCGATGGCTATGTCGGCAACTTGCAATTCCTGCTGTCGGTTCAAAACCCCAATAATGTGACCGGCGACAACTGCATCGAAGCGGACAACCTGTCGTCGAGCAACGAAGCGACACCACGGTCCAATCCGGTCATTTCAAACCTGACATGCGTGGGCACGAGTGGATCGACC
>JAYUQI010000276.1:0-2604 GCA_043756805.1 Sphingomonas sp. | reverse complement strand
CATCACCCACGCCTTTGCCCATTGTCGCTGCATCGGACGCATAATCGATGGCATCGTCGACAAGCTGAAACGCAATGCCGAGGTTGCGGCCATAGGTGTCGAGCGCCGTCTCGATCGCTTCGTCCCGTTCGGCGACGACCGCCGCGATCTTGCATGCCGCAGCAAACAGGACAGCCGTCTTGGCAGCAATAATGTCAAGGTACCGATCCTCGCCAAGACCAACCTGGCGCTGCGCCGTCAGCTGATTGACTTCGCCTTCGGCAATGACAGCCGAGGCATTCGACAGGATGCGCAATACTTTCAGGCTGCCGTCCTCGACCATCAACTCGAACGAGCGGCTGAACAGGAAATCGCCGACAAGCACACTAGCCGGATTGCCCCAGATGACGTTTGCCGTGCGCTTGCCGCGCCGCAATCCCGACCCGTCGACAACATCGTCATGCAGCAGCGTTGCGGTGTGGATAAACTCAACCGCCGCCGCCAGTTTATGATGTCGCGTGCCGGGATAATCGAGCAGTTTGGCGCAAGCGAGCGTCAGCATCGGGCGCATCCGCTTGCCACCGCCCGCAATCAGATGACCCGCAAGCTCGGGGATCAGCGGGATTTCGGACTGCATCCGCTCGAGAATGACATGGTTGACCGCGTTCATGTCAGCCGCGACCAGCGCGATCATCGCATCGAGCGACGGGGCACGGTCAGGGCGGATGCTGTGGATCGTCGCAGTCATGATGCGCTTTCCTCTGGCGTTTTGGTGACTTTAAGGCAAGTGCGTCGGCAGGAGTGCCGCATGACCGATACGCAACTGCACCATTATCGCGACAGCATCGACAATATCGATGCCGCGCTCGTTTTCATGCTCGCCGAACGGTTCAAGGTGACGCAGGCGGTCGGGCGCTACAAAGCCGAGCATGACCTGCCCCCCGCCGATCCGGGCCGCGAAGATCGGCAAATTGCCCGCCTGCGAACACTCGCCGAAGACGCCAAGCTCGATCCTGATTTCACCGAGAAGTTCCTGCGCTTCATCATCGATGAAGTGATCCGGCATCATGAAGGGATGCAGGGGTAAGACTATTCCGCTGCCGGCAATCTCAGCCGCGCAAGCAGTCCGCCCAAGTCCTCGCTTTCGTCGAGGCTGACGGTGCCGCCATAAATTTCTGCCACGTCGCGAACGATAGCAAGGCCCAGGCCGGTCCCGGGTTTGCCCGTGTCAAGTCGCGCGCCGCGGTCAAAAATGCGGGTGCGTTCGACGTCGGGTATGCCCAAGCCGTCGTCCTCGACCTGAAACTCGACGAAGGCGTCGTCGCGCACCACGGTAATAAAAACGCTGCCACCGCCATATTTCGCTGCGTTTTCAATAAGATTGCCCAGCAGCTCGTCCAGATCCTGCCGCTCGACACGAACCGACGATGTTTTCTCACCCGCAATGTCGATCCGCACCTTGGGATAGAGCATGCCGACGGCGCGCTCGACCGATTGCAGCGACGCCCACACGTCGGCCCGGCTATGCGCATGGCCACGCCGCCCGACAGCGCGGGCGCGGGCAAGATGATGATCGACCTGCCGCCGCATCGTCGTCGCCTCGCGGATCACGGTCGTCGACAGGTCGTCGCTCTGCGCGGTCGCGGCGTTCATGATCACGGTCAGCGGCGTTTTCAGCGCATGCGCCAGATTGCCCGCGTGCCGCCGGGCTTCCTCGGCCTGTTTCTCGTTATGCGCGATCAGGCCATTGAGTTCATCGACGAGCGGGGCAACTTCTTCGGGCAGTTTGGCCTGTTCGATCCGCTGCGTCCGGCCGCTGCGCATATCGACAATCGACTGGCGGAGTTTCCTGAGCGGCCACAAGCCATAGAGCGTTTGCAGCGCCGCCATCAGGATCAGGCCGAGGCCGAGCAGGGCAAAACTGCGGACCAGTGTTTTGCGCAGGGTATCGATTTGCGTATCGAGCCCGTCACGGGTCTGCGCGACCTGAAAGCGCCACACGGTCTTTGAAAATGGCAAGGTAATGTCGCGCTCCACAATGCGCAGATGTTCGTCGCGCAGCTGGTTGCTGTCGTAGAAATGCGCCTTTGTATCGCGGTGCTGTGCGCCATATTGCAAGCTGTCGTCCCACAAGGAGCGCGAGCGGAATGGCTCGACCCCTTTGGCTGAAATTTGCCAGTAAAGCCCTGATTGCGCTTCGAGAAAACGCTGATCACCCAGCGGGCGGTTCAGCCGGACTTCACCATCAGGGCCGATTTCCGCCGACGAGATCATTGCGGTTAATACGTAATCGAGCTGGTCATCGAAATTCTGCGTGACGGCACCCGCCAGAACGCGGTCGAGCGCGATGCCGCCGCCGATCAGCAGCAGCAAAATCCACGCCGCTGCCATCCCGATCATGCGGCGGGACAATGAACCCTTGGTCTGCGACGCCACTGCGGGCAGCGGAGCGACCTCGACGGGCGGGCTGAGGTTATCCGCCAGCCGGTTCATCGAGCGAATAGCCGAGGCCACGGATTGTGGTGATCACATCGGGGCCGAGCTTTTTCCGGATGCGCGTGACAAACACTTCGATGGTGTTTGAATCACGGTCAAAATCCTGATCGTAGATATGTTCGATCAGCT